>WRIO01000159.1 GCA_009782695.1 Candidatus Cloacimonadota bacterium | reverse complement strand
TTATAAGCATTAGCCCATTCTTCGCTGGTAACATGAGACATCATAGTTCCCCCTTCACTACTATAAACAGGGACATCCCAGCTTAATGTCACAGAACCGGGTAAAGTCATTGGAGTTGTCAGGTTTGTGGGTTTATGTAGTCCACTTGCAGAACCTTCAGGAGTGCCCACGACAGGATCTGTGTGCGCAGAGGTCACAGCTGGGAACTCATATACAGCCACTACTGTGTATTCATAAGGAACGCCGTTTACCAAAGGAACATCTGTGAAACCTGTGGTTGCGATGATTTGCGTTAAGAGTGCACCATTTCTATACACTTGATAACCTGCTAAAAGACCATTATGAGTAGCTGGTTCTTGCCATGATAAAGTAACTTTACTGTCTCCACTGATTTCGGTCAAGTTACGAGGTGGATTATTGATAAATTCACCACCTACAGGGGTAGCTGTTACAGTGGCAGTAGGATCTGACACCCCGGCTGGCATAGTATATACCGCTCTGACGAAATATGACACTTCCACGCCATTGGGTAGTGGGGAATCATGGTATGTGGTAGCCGTAGGGGAAACATCTGGGACGATAGCTACATTGTTTCTAAAAATTCTATATCCGGCAAGGTTGTCACCATTTTCCGCAGGTGCAGTCCAGCTTAAGTCCACAGCCATGCTTGCGCCTGTGGCAGTGAGGTTTGTAGGTGGTAAAAATATACCGGGACCTTCATTTCCAACAAATACATCATCGATACCCAACCAAATTCCTGTTCCTGTGGCTGATAAGTCATGAAATGCAAGGTAATAAGTTCCAGCAGTTGTTGGTGTATAAGATTGAGTGATTAATGTCCAATCACCAATTCTTGTCCCAACATTTGACCAAACTTGTGGGGCTGAAGCCATACCAGCTGCAGTGGCTGTCTGTCCTATTTTTACTTCTATATCATCCCATTCCCCAAGAGAAGAATAACCAGGTGCTTGAACCCAAAATGATATTGCTATTGAGCTTCCTGCTGTAAGTGTAAATCCACTACTAAACACCCAATTTGCAGAGCCAGATTGTTGCCAGCCTCTTGCTAATGCTCTTACTCCATCGTGAGAGACCCATTCGTCTTCAACACCAGGAAGTGACTCACCATTTTCGATGGTTCTCCATCCTTGTTCGCCGGTTGCTCCAACTTTTGTCCAGCCTGTTGGTAAATTCATACCGGTAGTGCCTTCAAATCCCTCGACTAGCAAGTTTCTAGAACCGGGATTTCTGACAGGGTCCATAGATCTGTCCCTAGGTGTAGGCACAAAATCTGACTTTTTCATTATTGTGTTTTCTGAAGTGGCTAAGCCATTATCAGTAAAGTAGTTTGCACTAAGCATAAGTGCAAAACAACTCATTAGAACCATGATAAATATAAATTTTTTCATGTATTCCTCCATTTTTTTATTTTTTATTCTTTTTATTTTTATCCATTGAAACCAAAAAATCTATTATAGGTTTTTTTGTCAAGGATAAATTTATAGACCAAATAAATGTTTTTAAAAATGCCTTCCATACACCCTTTTCTTAGGGAAGGATTACCTTGAGCTTCCGCAATATCCGTGCGAAGAACACATTATTTTCCCCGTCCCAGCGGGAAGGGGTGGCAGGCTTGCCTGACGGGGCAGGGGGAAAATGATGTGTATGATATGTCTGCTTCACAGAATGAGGATGATATGCTAATCCGAACCAACCAGATCCTCGTTCCGCCTCGTCCGTGCGAAGAACACCTTATTTTCCCCGTCCCAGCGGGAAGGGGTGGCAGGCTTGCCTGACGGGGCAGGGGAAAATGATGTGGATGATGTGTCTGCTTCGCAGAATGTGAAGGATGTGTTTTTTCTCAACTTTCAACGAGCGAAGCTCCTCAACGACAAACGAAGTCTGTCCTCAACTGCACGAAGTGCTTTCAGCCTAGCGCAGCGAACATCGTTCTCTATGAAATCTAAACCCGTCCATAAATACCTCCCCACCACAAAAAAAATGGAGAGCGGGGCGCTCTCCGCTATAATGCAGGTAGATTTACTCTCTTCTCAAAAAACATCATCATGCGTTCCAGTATCGAGAAGGTATAGGAACAATTTATCCTCGTATATTTTGTAGGTTAGTAGCCAATCTGGCAAGATATGGCATTCGCGTGTGCCTTTAAATTTACCTTTTAGTGCATGGTCTTTATACTTGCGGGGCAGTTTTTCTCCTCTGGATAATATCTCCACTACTTCGTCAAGCAGCTTCATATTGTAATTTCGTTTTTGACAAACTTTTACTGCCTTTAAAAACTTTTTTGACCTATAGATTTTATACTTGTTATTTTCGGTAGTTCCCATTTCGTATATCTTCTATCGTAAAGCTTTCAAATAGTTCTGGGTTCTTTTCAAACTCTTCCATTTCTTTCATAGCTTCGCAGAGTTCCTCATCATAATTCTTTCGCCAAACTTTGAAGGGAAGTTCTTTCTCTGCTAAGGAGGTTCTGAAAAATAGGTTCACTGCTTCTGCCACAGAAAGCCCATACATAGAAAATAACTTATTCAATGCTTTTTCGGTCTTTTTGTCTGTTTGGATAACTATTTCGGGCATCTCACACCTCTTTTTAATATTTTCTAAGAGTGACGATTAAAATTTTTGGGTCTTTTTGTCAAGGATAAAGTTTGCTCTGCTAGGATGAAGAGCTCGGGTATCAGCTTTTCTTTTGGGTTTATTTACTTTTTTTACAGACTAGCAATATCCCGTTTCCCGCCCCATTATTTCTGATGAAATCAAGGCACATAAATATCAAGGCAAAAGGAAATATCACCAGTATGTAAAAGGGTAGTAATATCCATATAATACTGGAAAAACTTATTAGAGACAGGCTATTTTTAACGGTGAGTTTCCAGTATAAACTTCCCCAAAAGCCATAGCTATATTTGCCTTCAATCACTTGAAATCCATTTGCAGTGGCTTTTTCTACTATGCACGTCATCGAGTAGCCGGGACGAACATGCTCGCTGGTAAAGGTAGCTGCTGCGTCCTTATCGCTGGGAGTGTGGATTATCAGCACAGCATTTTCTTTCATAGAGGAGTGAAAATTCTTTAGCACAGCTTCATCATTTTCTATATGCTCCAAAATATCGATAGCTATCACCATATCTGCTTTTTGTGGCGAAACAAAGGTCTGTAAATCAGCATTTGCACCGTCAAAGCTAGCGTGCTGTCCCAAAAATCTTTTTTCTCTTTCTATATCTATCTGCAAATCTGTGGCGTAAACAGCTGCTTTATTATAGCTTTTCAGCACAAAATATGAATACTGGCAAAAGCCTGCACCAGCATCGTAGAAAAGCACATCTTTATTTGTTTGTAAATATTTTCTGATAGCCTTTTTTACATACCATTGGCGAAGGATAAACATATCTAAAAGCAGATAAAAAAGCCTGCGATATAGCTTGTTTTCGCCGATAAACCGCCTGATTTTATCTTTTATGGGGTCGTATTCTATTTCGCTCTCCTATATTTGAAAAAAAGCAGGGCAAAAAAGCATAGACAGGCGACTATCATAAATAAGCTGAGCACTTGTCCCATCGTAAAGGCATTCCATATCAGACCACTGTCATAAATATCTACATTTTCGTCAGGCACTCGGATAAATTCTAGTAAAAAACGCACTACCCCATAAGTGCCGATAAACAGCCAAAAAACTAATCCTTTGAGCTTCGTTTTTAGCAAAACTATTTGCAAGAATATCGCCATCAGAAAGCCTTCGAGCAAGGCTTCATACAGCTGCGAAGGGTGACGAGGCAAGTAGCCTCCATTTGGGAATATTACAGCCCAAGGGACTGTGGTCACCTTGCCCCACAGCTCACCATTTATAAAGTTTCCGATTCGACCAAAGCCTAAACCCAGTGCCACAAAAGGCATAGCAGGGTCGGCTAATGTGTAAAAATTGTATTTATATTTACGG
>WRIO01000158.1 GCA_009782695.1 Candidatus Cloacimonadota bacterium | reverse complement strand
GCTGAATCTGATCAGATCAACACTACTGAGCTGATCAAGCTAGATGTCAGACAATCATGGCAAACATTCAACCAGAGCTTGAGATACTTAGAAACCCAAGAGAAGAATTTGGCTCTGTCAGAGAGGGCTTTGAGTATAGCAGAGGCACGATTTGCAAATCAATCGGGGATACAGCTCGAGGTCTTTGATGCCCAGATTCAACACAACACAGCACTCATTTCGCTCAGTCAAGCGAAAATACAGATCATCAAAGATTACTTTAATCTAAATAAATCTATTGGTTACAAACTTAACACTTTAATAGGAGAATAATAATGCAATATAAAAATACAAATAATAATTCCATTTCGCAGAGTATGGTTTTAAGGAGGTTAGCGGTTTTGATCATGGTCATCACTTGCCTCATAGTCATCTCTTGCGGGAAAAAAGACGGTGAAAAACCTGCAAATATGAACGAATTACATGTCGCTCAAGGCGTTCCAGTGAAGGCGCAGAAACTTGCCGAAGCTACATTTATCAAAGAAATCACATATAATGTGACTGTGAGCGGACTACGAGAAGCACAAGTAAATTCTTTTGTTTCCGATGTGGTAAAAAGCGTGAACGCTAAAATAGGTGACAATGTGTCTCAAAATCAGATAATAATTGACTTTCCACAAGATAATATCCAAGCGAATTATTATCAAGCAGAGGCAGCTTTTAACCTTGCAAATCAGACTTGGGAAAGGATGCAGAGCCTATATGCTACCGGTGGAACTTCGAAGCAAGATCTTGACGGAGCAGAAACTCAATTCAAAGTCGCTCAGGCGAACTGGGAAGCAGTCCAACAGACAGTGCATGTCCGTGCTCCTATCAGCGGGCAGATAACTGATATCAATGTCCGTGAGAACCAGAAAATAGCACCTGGAGACTATCTATTTACAGTTTCACAGCTAAGCAAACTCTACGGAAGGGTTTGGGTGTCAGAGGACGATATAGCAAATATAAAAAGAAATACAGAAGTCATTTTCTTTTGGAATGATATAAAGAAAACTGCTAGGATAGCAAACATAGCTTTGTCTTTAAACCGTGACAACAACGCCTTTGCAGTAGATATCGAAATAGACAACGCTGATTATAGTATCAGAAGTGGTATCACAGGTAAAGCAGAGTTTATATCATATAGGAATGACAAGGCTTTTGTGATACCACGAAATGTCATCCAGAAAAGCACAGATGGACGCGATTTCGTCTATGTGGTTCAAAACAATGCTTCGACCCGAAAATATGTAAAACAGGGGCAAATGCAAGGACTTGATGTGGAAATCATAGAGGGGTTAGACGCTGGCGATTTAGTGATAATATCAGGCTATCAACTAGTTCATGATAACTCTAAAGTGAATATTCAATAGGGAGAACGCATGTTTTTAGCAAAATTATCGATAAAACGCCCGGTAACTATCACGATGGTGCTACTAGTATTCATCATCTTTGGTGCCATGGCGTATTTTGGATTGCCACTGAATATGATGCCTGACATCGATATACCTGTGGTTACTATCCAAGTGGTGTATCCGGGAGCTGGACCAGCCGAACTGGAAACTCAGGTCACAGACAAAATAGAGGCTGTGATTTCGACCATATCGGGCATAGATTACACTATGTCTTATTCTATGGAGAATGTCGCCTTTGTGATGCTGATGTTCGATGTGTCGAAAGATATAAACATAGCAAACCAAGAAGTGAAAGATAAAATCGACACTATCATAAACGACTTGCCTGGGGAGGCAGAGAAACCTATAGTGCAAAAGCTCGATATGGGGTCTATGCCTGTAGTTAAAATGGCTTTAGCTGGGACTTTGGGACCGCTTGAACTCTTTGAATATGCAGACAAAACTCTAAACGATAGATTGTCACAGCTCGATGGTGTGGCGAGTGTGAGCATCACAGGTGGGCAGAAGCGCGAGATTCAAATCAATTTCACAGAAAGAAATATTTTCGCAAACGAGCTTTCTATCTTGATGATTTCTCAGATACTCGCAGCTCATAACCTCAATGTCCCTGCAGGAGCATTCCGCTCTGGAAACCAAGAAATTTCCGTGAAAGTCCAAGGCGAATTTGCAGATGTGGAGACACTTCGGGAGATAGAAGTACCCACAGCTTTTGGGCGAAAGAAACTCGGACAGATAGCCACCGTGATAGATACAGGGGCAGAAATGCGTGAAAGAAGTACTTTGGTGGATATGGGGAGTAAAACTCAGTTTGACAATGTGGTTAGTTTGGAACTGCTGAAGACTCCAGACGGAAATCCTGTAAAGATATCAAAGGCGATGCACAAGATATTGCCTGGTATCCAGAAAGAGCTACCCGAGGGTATGGATTTGCTGATAGTGGATGATCGTAGCGATATGGTTCGCTCGTCTGTAAATGATACCATGAGTAATATTTATATGGGTATTATATTGACAGGGCTTGTGCTGCTTATATTCCTACATGACATACGCTCGACTATCATTGTAGCCTTGTCTATGCCTATTTCTATCATCTCAACCATGTTGCTACTCCAAGTGGCAGGGTTTTCGCTAAACATCATGAGTCTGTTAGGGCTATCCACCTCCATCGGTGTGCTGGTGGCAAACTCTATAGTCGTGCTTGAGAATATTTTTAATTACAAGAGCAAAGGCTTAGGTAGGAAAGAATCTGCTGAAAAGGGGACTTCCGAAATAGCTGTGGCAGTGCTTGCTTCCACGCTTACAAACATCGTGGTCTTCTTGCCAATAGGCACGATGGGTGGTATATTAGGTATGATATTTAAGCAATTTGGACTCACAGTGGTCTTTGCCACTCTGTTTTCATTGCTCACATCCTTCACATTGACCCCCATGCTGGCTTCTATTATATTGCCAGCTACCCTTCCCAAGCCTAACCAAGCAGGAATCTTTATAGAAAAATGTTTAGGGCGATTAAATAAGTTTTATGCTCATTTGCTATCGTTTGTCATCAAATCTAAGAAGATGAGTCTGCTGACTATCGTTGCAACCGTTCTTTTACTGGTTTTCTCTTTAAAGATAGCCACTACTATCGGATTTGAGTTTATGCCTATGTTAGATGAAGGGAATATCAATATGACCGTCGAACTACCTGTTGGCTATTCACTCAACGAAACAGCTGAAACCTTGACAGAGATAGAAGCTGAGCTGCAGAAGTTCGAGGAAGTAGAATTTATCCTGACAAATTTAGGTGTAGGTGGCAGGATAGACAGAGGGCTGAATATGGCTACAACCTCTATAAAACTTGTAGATGTGAAAGAAAGAGAGCTCTCAACACACCAAGTAGCAGACAAAATGATTCGGGCGGTGTCACACATCCCGAATGCAAAGATACTGATACAAGCACAGTCTTCTGTGGGTCCTGGTGGCGGTGGCTCTGCTATCGAGCTGATAGTGAAGGGAACTGATGGAGATAGACTTTTAAACCTAACAGAAGAGATAGTCGAAAAGATAAAAGACATACCTGGACTTGTGAATTTAGATACTTCTGCCCGTAGTGGAAAGCCTGAGATAACCATCATCCCCAAAAGAGACCAGCTCTCTTTGACAGGAAACACTGTGACAGAGCTTGCTATGGGAGTTCGTGGGGCTATCGAAGGTCTGGTCACAACCCAGTACCGCGAAGCTGGCAATGAATATGACATACGCTTAACCATGAAAGAGGAGGAGTATAACACTCCAGAAAAGCTTCGAAATCTGACGATAGTGACTTCTAGCGGGACATACCTCCTTTCCCAGCTGGCAGATGTTGATTTTTCTGAAAGCGTGAACAAAATCACTCACAGAGACAAGACAAAAACTATATCTATATTAGGTGACCCCGCTCTCGGCGTCCCCATCGGTGATGTGACTGCTGAGATAAATAAACGTGTCGCTCAAATCGAGTTCCCCGAAGGCTACAGCCCAGTTTACGGCGGTATGGCAGCGAATATGCAAGCCTCTAT
>WRIO01000157.1 GCA_009782695.1 Candidatus Cloacimonadota bacterium | reverse complement strand
TTATTATCTGCTTTTCTTCGTCTACTTCCATTTTCCGGACACTTCTTTTTATCTTCAATCCAGCTATTTCTTTTACTTCATCATCGCTACCTGTCGGGACTACATAAATATACCATTCATTTAAATACATTTTATTTTCATTTATGTATTTGACAATATCGTTTGTGCTAAAGCAATTATACACTTGTTCACAGGCAAATTCTGATATAAAATCGGTTATCAAATCACTGGAAACATTATCAAACAAACAAGAGGAAATTGGGATCACCTGTGTATGTGATTTTGAAATTTTTTCTAAAAATTTTTCTGTGAGGGTATAGTTTTTTTCTACCGTTTTCACAGGTAGCCAAGCTGTTTCTCTTAACATACCACTTAAGGAAAGCCATATTTCGAGTATTTGTGCTGTCCTCATTTTGTTTCCAGCGGTTACCATCAGTGTTCCTGGGTGATCAAGGATTTTTAGACCAAAATCCTTTGGAGTTTTGTTCTGTTTATTCATAACATTTATTTCACTTCTAAGCTCTTCACAAGCGTCATTAATAAATTTAAACCAGTCCATTGTCTTTTCAGACATCCACACTTTGACTAATTTTTCATAACCAGTTCTGTATCCAAACCACCTACCCATTTGCAATAGAGTGTCATACATCTTAGATTCTCTGTAAAAATAGCTTACACACAAACCTTCTAGGGTCAAACCTCTTGATAAACTGTTTCCACCTACCACAATGACACGAAGTCCATTCTCTTTGTTCACTTCATAATCCAATCTTTCTAAACTTTTCATTTTCTTGCTTGTGTTTATCATAGTAATGGTCACAGGTAATATACTTTCCATTAATAGTGGTATGATTTCTGTAAATTTCTTCTTGGTTTGATCATTTAATTCCTTTTCATTCCATATCTTGCTTAAAAACCTTATCGATTCTATCTGCAAAGTCTCATGAATTGCTTTTTTTGAATATGCTTTTATATCGTTTTGGATTTTTAAAAGATAGTCTGAAATCATTTCATAAGTGGACTCTTGAGTTAGGCAATACTGACTTACATTGACTAGCATCGTTCTATGGTCTGTTTTAAGCCCTATGATATCACGAGCAACATTGCAAAGCAAGAAATAATTGATAGCTACTTTAAGGCTTTGAGGCAGATAATAAACTCTATGCTTTGCTCTTTCTTTTGATTTAAAATAACCATCAGCATCTTCGATTACTTCCAAACAACTAGAATGTTCTGCATTATCGCCGAATACAGCATCACAACCGATATAATTAGTCGGAGGTGATAAAGCATAGATAAAATCACTGGGAAATAAGTCATCTTTCTCATTAAATTGTTCATCTGGGTTTATAAAGATATTTGCAAAAGGAGTAGCAGTGACTGCAACATAAGAACTTCTGTTGAATGAATGAATAATATCCCTAATTTTTCGGTTTATCGCAGTTGGATCACTATCAGCATTTTTCGTGTTAACTGATGCATTATCAGCTTCATCATCTATGAGTAGCAATGGTTTATCTATTTTTTCATGATTTGAGTCGTTATATGAGGAGTTTAGCCATTTGACGAAATATTCTAAAATTTTGGTGTTTTTTTTCATAACAAATACAATCGGTTCATTGATAGTACTAGCTTTATAATTCTGTGATTTTGCTCTATCCATATTAAAATCGCTATCAATATTTGTTACAGAAAATGCTGTTCTGCTTTTATTAATATTTCCTACTCCAATATACTCATGGTTAGATTGATACTTGCTTTTCAAACCTATAAATTCACAATCTATTCGTTCTTGTGTTTGCTTTCTTAGTGATTCTTGAATACCTGTTAATACAACTATCAAATCATATCCTGCATCAGCGGCTTTATTAATAAGAGAATTATAAGTTTGAGTTTTACCAGACTGGATGTCACCAAGGATAAGTCCTCTTCTTTTCCAATGGCTTTTATCTGCAGGATTTCCTAAAAAGTCCAGAATCTCACTACTCACTTTATCAAGTGTATTCACAACATTCTCAGGTCGCCCTTTGTCTTGAAGTAGGTATTCCTTATATCTATCCCAATAAAAGAAGTCAATGCTTGCTTTTCTGTTCAGGAACCAAGGTTTATAAGTGTCTTTATCTGTTATATGAACCCCAACATCCATATTAACGGACATTCGTGAAGAGATGATGTCTAATATGTTTTTTTGGTCTTCAAGAGATAAGTTCTGGTCATAGATTTTGCCATATTTTTTGATATGGTCTGTTATGTCATTTTCGGTGGGGATTTCTTCATTGCCTTTTCTAATCACATGAGCCACTAAATCGGCTATTTCTTCATGACTAAGTATCTTCATTTTCGTTTACTCCGTATATCTCTCTAATTTTTTTTACATAATTACAAAATGGTTCTGAAGTAATTAGTCTTTCTATTATAATTCGCCTGTCTGTGTTAGTTTCAGCTGGTCTAAGTAATATATCTATATTCTCTTTGATATTAGAAAATTCTGTGTCTTGATCTTCCTTAATAATTCTTGTTTCATTAGAAATATCTATCTGCAGAATCTTTATGGGAAAGCTTTCCGCTATCGAAAAGATATACCCGTCAAGGACTTTTTTAGTATCGTCATCTATCATTTCTGTTAGTTTTTCGTATAAAGGGTGTTGTTTATTTAACTTGTATTTTGTGCCTTCTCTGGTTTCCTGCACATCCCAAATATGAACTATATCATTATCTTGTCTTATATCACGCTTACTCCTGAATGTGTATGTGTGTTTACTGCTTTGTATGATATTGTCAATAATCTGTCTTAATCTGATTTTTATTATTTCAGGAGGTGTAGCAGCAGATTTTTTAACATCGAGCGACCATAGTTCATCAAGAGTATTTGGAATGTCAATTCTTACACGGGCTAGTTTTGATAGTTCTTCCATTTTTGCTAATCTGAACCATGTTCCCCATTTGAGTAGTCTTTTATTTCTGTAAACATAAAAACCCTGCATGTTTCGCAGACCGTATTTATCAATTTCCTTCTGATTCATTTTAGAATGATGAGGTAGTGTGAATGGTTGGACTATCACTGTGCTGTTATATTCTGGTAATTCTATTCTTTCTTCTGCCATTGGTAAACGACTTTTTGAGGTGAAAAATGGGTCAAATCCTTCAATTTCGACATTATTCATGAGAATTTTAATCTTATTTTGGACATCTCCACCTTTCAGATAACGATGAAAAACAAGAGCCAAATGATCGCATACAGTATTCATTTTACTAGTCATAACAGACTCATCTATTCCACCAATGAACACTCTATCTAAATCTTCCCAGATGACGATAGTTCCTGATGTCTGCGTTTGAAGTTCTTTATAGAATGGTAATTTTAAGAGTTCTTTATCATTCAAGCATTTCAAACTCCACTTACTGGTTTCTTTTATATGATTCAAATCCCATTGTCTTGCAGATATGTTGTCCTTTTGTTTAGATATTACAGTCAGACACTGGCATTGTGATAGTGATGCAGTTTTCATACCTAATCCAAATCTGCCCAAATCATTACTATCTCGGACGTTGTTTGGATTGGAGCTACCAAACCGCATTGCTTCAGTTAGTTTCTCTGCTGTCATCCCTATGCCATTGTCAAAAATGGCGATATAAGGTTTACCTATTGGAAAATAACTTATCTCTATCTTCCGGGCTTCTGCAGAAATGCTGTTGTCTATTATGTCTGCTATTGCTGCTTCCAAAGTATAACCGATGGATCGGGTGGATTCGATAAGCATTGGAGCATCAGGTGGTATATCTATGTATTTATGAGACATAGATCACTCCAAAGTTGTAAGTATTTATAACCACCATAAACAGCCATATTCTGCAAAATATGAGGCTTGCGAGCAAAACAATACAAAAATGATTAAAAACTGAAAATAATGGCTTAAAGGCGTGCTTATGAGCGTTGTAGGGGCATTTCGGGGGGGGGGGGGGGGGGGAAAGATTTTTGTGGGGGGATGTTGGTGGTTTTTTTGGGAAAATGTTTTTTTGTAAAAAAGAAAAAAAAAAAAGGATGATACTTCATAGACAAAAAAA
>WRIO01000156.1 GCA_009782695.1 Candidatus Cloacimonadota bacterium | reverse complement strand
CTTATGAGGGCGTTGAACGCTGCAAAGAACAGACGCACGAAGGCAGATTTGCAAGTGAAACAGCTTGAAAGGGTGTTGAAACAGTTCAGAGTCCAAGACGAGTAACCATAGATGTCTCGGCACGGGATATAAGCGATTGACGATGCTTTATATCTGATATTGCATATATTCCCGTTGTCGATATGTCTCTATGACCGAGTAGGATACCTATTTCATCGGAAGTCAAGCCATCGTGCAAACACACAGAAGCGAATGTCCTTCTGATATCGTGAATTGTGAAATGATTGACATTTGCGAGTTTCCGAATGGATTGAAATGGTCTCTTTGTGTTTGTGAGGTGACCGATGCCACCTTGACCATAAAAGATATAGTTATTGACTGCAAAACGGGGCAGGCTGTTTATAAAGTCATAAGCATATTGCCCTAATTCTATTCGTTTGACACCGAGTTTATCTGTCTTATGTTTATGCAAAATCAAGGCAGGATTTTCGCTGTCTATCATATTCCATTCTGCTGTCAACAACTCTCCTATCCTTGCACCAGTCAAGAAAAGCAGTTTAATCAGTTCTGTATGCAATAATTGAAACCGAGTGTTTTTCAGTTGGTTAGCAAAACTAACCAGCTCACTATCAGATAAAAACCTTATGCGAGGTTTATACGGATAACCTTTCACAAGCGATGCAGGATTGATTTTATCCTCTGGAAATAGATTTAATACGCGTGCTAATTGAAAAGCTCCGTGTAGATGTCTTTTTACTGCTGTGCCTGTCCTTTGCTTATTTGACAGGCTACGCACAAGCGTATCTATGTCCGATGATTTTATATTAGTGATAGGAATATCTTTAAATTTTGGTAAAACATACAGCTTTCCTATACTTACCCGATTGTTCCGTTCGCCCCCGTTTGCTCTGTTTGTATATTCTTGCCACAACGCCGACATTGTGTCTCCTGGTGGCTTTTCTGTCTTGGCAGTGTCCAAGCCCAAGACTTGCCTTGAAAAGAGCCTACGAGCCTCTGTGCGTGCCACCTTGACCGATATAAGCGGGTAGGTGCCGAGGGACTGGAAACCATCCCTCGTCTTGATAGCCCAAGACTTCCTTCCTGAGGGCATAGAACGAACACAGAACCCTGTTATTTCGGTATCCCAATAATCTATTCGTTTGTCTGATTTGGGCAGGTTTTCGATGGCTCTGTCTGTAAACTTCAAGCGTGGCATACCCGCTCCCAATCTTTGCTTATGTTGGGAGCTATTTGGGAGCAGAAACGCGGGAATGTCAAGGTTCTCTTGTGGTGTGTTGGGAACTATACAAGCAGGTTTGCTATAAATATCAAAGGTTTAGGATATATATAGAAGTGACGGGAAGTGTTATTTGCAGTCTGATGAGCTGGTGGCTCTGTAATGATTTCAAGGAGTTAGCAGGCACTGGGAGCGGATTGGGAGCAATGATTTAAAGTAGTTCTTGACAAAATATGAGTGTTTTTTATTTTGGTTTTAGAAATTCGTGCAGAGTTAATTAGAATAGACTGCAAATAAAAGTAAGTGTTGGGGATACAACCGATTTAAAGTGGTGCCCATATTTGGTGGGATATGTGGTAATGAGATTTTACCTATCCTTAGTAGCAAACACTTATTAAAATATAAGCCGTTACCCGTATGTTCAATGACATACAAACTCTGCACGAGTGGTGACGGCGTTTTTTATTGGAGGAAAAATGGAAAGTGAAAAAGATTTACAAAGATACTTAGATGATATTAACCAAGATATCCAAAAGAAAGTAGAATATCTTACATCTAATATTGGACAGAAAATAAAAATAATTTATCACGGTGGAAGTCAACCAGGCAGTGTTAGAGAAATCCATATTGTAAAAGTTGATGCAGACGAAGTGAGAGCGAGAAAAGAGGGGGAAAGAGTAATAAAATGGTTTAAAACAGAAAAAATTGAAATAATATCAGAACATAAAGATATAGATTGTGTTTCAACAAAACAATTAAAAAGCCGTCAAAAAGCATATTTATTAAAAAAAATACAAAAAGGTGAAAAGATAAAATTAGTTATAGAGATTTTGCCTGAAAAAGTAGGGACAAAATGTTGCTATTTTAAAGGAATTATTTTTAAGGGACGTATAGATGATGAGGTTTTTCAGAGATTTTATTTTGATGATTTTGAAATAGGTAAAAAAAATGAGTTGATTTATAAGCCTAAATAAAAAGCCCTGTCATTTGACAGGGCTTCCACGTGAGTTTGTTTTTTGGATTTATATCATAGGAGTAATCCATCAATATGAGTTTATTTTAATTTCGATTTTATGATAGACGAAGCCACAGCAGAAAAGACCACCTGTGCTATTTTCTTTACGCCCTGCTTCCCACCTGCTATTTTTAGCTCTTTATCTGTGAGAACCTTTTCAGCTAAATCACAGGTATATTGCAGTTTTTCATTTCCTTGCCCTTTTCCTGTATATTCGCTTTCTGCTTTTATCTCCAGTGCTACTATTTTGGCTTTTATGGTTGCATAAGCTTCTGCATCAAGATATTTTTTCCCGAAGTATAGCACAGCACCCAGCAAAACAAATATAACTAATAATTTGACTATTCCCACCCAGGATATAGTCGCCAGTAATATCAAACTTTCCATTTTTATCTCCTTTTACATTCCTGCACTGCCGTCACTGTGCATTGTTATCCACCCAAATACTATGATGATATAGGGTGCCAGTGTAATAGCTATATGCATTATAGTTTTTATAAAGTCTGCATTTTTTTGATTTTTATCTAATTTGCGTTCATTATATTTTTCGATGGTTGATGTTATTATAGTTTCAATATCAGTCTCCTGCACATACCGCTCATCAAAATCATTTCTGCAATTTAAAATCCTGACATCATAATCAGACTTCGTTACATACCGTTCGTCAAAATCATTTCTGCAATTCATAACTCTATGTTCATAATCGGATTTCTTTACATATCGTTCATCATATTCCATTGGTAAAGTAATTAACTTATGCTCTAAATTATTGATGTCACGAGATAATGAGACAATTCTCTCTGAAAACTTTTCTAACTTACCATTCAAGCTCTCTACATTGAATGCTAATATTTTCACCGAGTCATTCGTTAAACTTAAATCCTCCATAAGACCTCCTTGTTAAAAAATATCTATAATTACACATTTTTATAATCTGCATATAAAGTCAAATCAAATATTGTCCGACAATTTATATTGGCACGGTTTTTGCTATTTATAATGCTATCAAAATAAATTATCACGTTGCTGTGTGAGTATCAGCAACAAAGGAGTAATAATGGGTAGAAATACGAATTGGGACATTAAAAAAAAGGAAAATCGCATAAGTATCAGAGCAGACGAGGAATTATATAAAGTTCTGTGCGAAATGGCAGAAATAAACGAACTCCCTTTATCTGACTACATCCGATTAAAACTAATGGAAGGACTAAATATTCCTCAAAAAAAACTAAAAACCTCAAAAGACTAAAATAACACGCTAAAAAATGTCATATATAAATGACATTTTGCGGATTTATGTCATACTTTAATGACAGCCGAGAAACCCACTGTTGGTGCGGTTTTTCGGCTTTTTTGCATTTTTACACCGATTTCGTGTCATAGTTGTATGACAAAAATCAGCTATCCAAAAATCACGAAAAACCCACTCTAAAATTTTTTTTATTATTTTCAATCGCACGGACGCACACCCAGTGCGACTTTGTGCCCTTATGCAGATAAATGACAGATATATATATGTCAATTGGCACGCATATTGCAATATATATAATCATAAAGTGTGACAGTGAAATCTAAATAACAGAATATAGAGTGAGTAAAGTAAGAGACGCAGATTTATCGCTCTCTGGAAGTGAGACGAGGACGACTGTAAACCAAAATGTCTTTAAACTAAGCAGTCAAAAAAAATTAAACGAGCAAATCTCGGGAGGATTTAAAATGGATTTAATATTAAGCACGAATTTAAAAGCTAAATTAACAAGTAAGATTATCACAACAAACGGTGTGACTTTTAAAGTAAACGCACCAATCCTAAATGTAGATGCACCACC
>WRIO01000155.1 GCA_009782695.1 Candidatus Cloacimonadota bacterium | reverse complement strand
AAACTCTATTCCCCCTGTTTGCTCAGAATAAAGACCTGATGCAGATAGTGTGGCATTTATGCGGGCGATGGTAAAGGCATGTCCTGCTTGGGCTAATTTCATATCTTGGTTTGTTTTTGTTTCGTATAAAATCTCTTTTATTCTATCGTTATCATCGAATAATGTGTTGCTGGTCAGCTCTGCTAAAAGCTCTGCCATTTTGTCGATTTTGGGTATCAAACACTTTGTTTTTACAGTGAAAAACGAGCGGAATTTGTCCTCATTGTATAGATCTGTAAATATCGTATTCTCGTAGTCAAAACCACCTGTGTGGATATTTATCAGATTTGAAAGCTCACCGTAGTGGTATTTTTTAGTGTGGATAGCTCCCAAAAAGTTCTCCAAAAGTTGAGCATAAGGGATTAAATCATCTGGTAAATGATTTGTCTCAAAATAAAAACTGACATAACCAATTCCATTCGAAAAAATCGGGTGTTTTAGGACAGTGACGCCTTCGAAATTCTCTGTGGGAAAGCTGATGTGCTCTGCTTCTGCCTTGACATCGCTTATCTGCAAGGTGGGTATCTTTTTGATAGCTTCGGGGCTATCGACAGAGTTTTGCCTGTCCAGTATTTTTTGAGTTATGTTTATCACATTTGCCACTTCATCAGGTGACATCTTTGCTTTGATATTTGCCAATTTTTCTTTTAGGAGTTTGTCTTTTTTCTCCATCAAACCCTTTTCTGGTTTCATAGTGACCAGTGCATAGTGTGGATTTTCGAGGAGAGATTTCTTTATCAACATTTCGTAATAATTACCTATCAAGCTTTCACGCGTCTCGGTCAGCAATTCTTCATAGCAAAGTGCAGCTATCGGGTCACGGTCATGTATCCATTCTGATAGCAAGTAATAGGCATAAACAAAGCCCTTTGGATACCTTTCCATATTGGCTTCACGGAAGTGAAACTCATTTATATTGATACTAGCTTCTATGAGCTGTTTATCTATCCCCTTTTCTACTAAGTCTCTTAGAGTCTCAAAAAAGATTTTTATAAATGTGTCTTTATGGACAGGGTTTGAGTCAACCAATATCACCAAAAAGGTAGGTTGTAAATTCTCTTTTGTAAAGCCACCATATACATCCTTGCAGATACCGGCTCGAAGTAGAGCGTTCCGCAGCGGTGCAGCAGGGGTGTCGAAAAGCAAATGACCTATGATACTCCATGAAAAATATGCTGTCTTATCAGCAGCTATATCAAGCATAAATTCTAGCCCAAACCAAGTTTTGTCGGTTTCTGATTCTTCGGGTGAGATAGAATACACACATTCTGCCTCGACAGGCTTTGGAAAAAGCTTTTGGGGTAAGACACAGGATTCTATATTTGTGTGGACAAACTTCTTTAAAGCTTCGTTATTTATCATCTCAAACATCTCAGCTATGTTCATCTTGCCATATAGCACGAAATATGAATTAGCAGGGTGATAATACTTCTTGTGAAAGGCTTTAAAATCGGCTAATGTCAGGTTCGGGATATCATCTGGATAGCCGCCAGAACAGTTTTTATACACATTGTCTGGGCATAGAGTCTCGCTTAATTTTCTATGCAAAACTCTATTGGGCGAGGAGTATGCACCTTTCATTTCATTGTAAACCACCCCTTTTATCGTGAGGTCATCTTCTGCTTTCTGCATCTCATAATGCCACCCTTCTTGGTAAAATATCTCGTCTATCTTGTGGATATTTGGGAAAAAAACTGCGTCTATATAGACTTCTGCTAATGTCTTAAAGTCTTTATCATTTGTGCTTGCCACAGGATAGAAGGTGTGTGCAGAACCGGTCATTGCATTTAGAAAAGTATATAGTGAGCCTTTGAGCAGCTCCACGAAAGGTTCTTTCAGTGGGTATTTATCTGACCCACAAAGGACAGAATGCTCCAGTATATGAGCCACTCCTGTGCTATCGGTGGGTGGTGTGCGAAAGGCTACGCAGAACACCTTGTTGTCGTCATCTGCATCTATATGTAGTAGCTTTGCCCCTGACCGAGTATGCTGATATATATTTACATTTGCATTTAGTTCTTTTACGAACCTTGTTTCTTTGATTTCAAATCCGTTATTTGACATAGTTTTTCTCCATAACTTGTTTTATTTAAATACATTGCATAAATTTTTAAAACAACTTTTTTGTCAAGGGTTTTTTAGTCAATGTTAAAGGTTTTTAAATAATTTCTCCCCCTTTTTAACTAAAGAATAATCAACTAGAGAAGAGAGAAAAGCCCTTTTGAGATACAAAAAACGAGAATCACTATTTAATCGACGTTATTATCTATTTTGATTTTTTTATACCTTTGCCATTTCTTATTTAGCAACATTTCACTTGACAAAATAGGCTATCAAAAAAAAGAAGTAACATAGATGAAAAGGGTTTGTAAAAACTTGAGGGTAAAAAATAGATGATCATAGATTCTCGTTATCAAGTGATAAAAGAGTTAGGTAGAGGTGTTTGGGGGACAGCATATCAGGTTTTGGACAATAGAACCGACCATACTTATGCCTTGAAACTATTTGAACAGTTAGATTCTCAGACCTTGTATGAGAAATTTTCAGCGGAAGATATGCATATTATATCGCAACTGGTTCATCCAAATCTGTCACAAGTGATCAGCTTCGGGAATCTAGAAAAGCATATCTATTACATTCGAGAGTTTTCTCAAGCACAGCCTTTAAACACCTTTGTTTACAAAAACAACAGAGTGGAAATTTTATACGATATTATAGTGCAATGCTTGTATGCATTAGATGCCTTGCATTCTCGAAAATTGTATCATGAAAACATAAAACCCTCAAATATACTATATAGTTTCAACATTAGCAACCAAATTGAAGTTAAATTGATAGATTATTGCTTCAATAAAATACACTCTGATAAAAACCAGCAAATAGTGAGTAGCTCATTGCCTTATATAGCACCAGAATTGTTTTCAAACCAGACATACACCGTTCAAAGCGATTTTTATGCCTTGGGAGTGACATTATACCAGCTAACTACCGGGGTATTACCTTTTTCTTTGGAGCAGATTGTTTCTCATTATACCGGAGAACAAAACACTTTTATCCCACGCTTTTTACGTGAAATAAACCCAGACATACCAAATGGGATAGAAAAATTTATCATGAAAATGATAGAGCGCAACCCTTCTGATAGGTTTGAAGATGCTCGTTCTGCTATCGCTTTTATAAATAAAATTCAATCCAAGCCATACCCATTTTCACCAAAATTTTCATTAGTCCAATCTATTCGTTATAATGCATACATAGTTCGAGAGAATTACGCGCACCAGCTAATGGATTATGTAAATGATCTAGAGAAGGGAAACGGCAAATTAATATCTATCACAGGTGGGAAGGGTATAGGTAAAGATGCACTGCTGACTCTGTTTAAATACCATCTTTTTAATGACAAGTATTATGTGTTTGACTACACTTGCTCTGCTAAAAACAGAGACCCATTTTTTGCCCTAATCAAAGAGTTTAAAACAGCAGTCTATGACAATGAAGGAGAGTATGCTACACTAGAGAAAATATCACCTCGCTTAAAGCAATTTATGGAGGAAGCGCCTCCAGTAAAAAGTAAGGGAGGTTTGACTAAAAAAAATTTAGAGACAGACATAGACATAGCAAAGAATTTTTTGGACAAATTATCGAGCGAAAAGCCTTTAATATTTATCATCCGTGAAGCAGAGCATATTACAAAAGAATCCTTAGAGTTTATCAATGTATTCTCTGCCACTTTGTTTAAAAAGCCTATCTTGATCATCATCAGTTCGAGCAATCCCCAGAATATCAGTGGTATACGATACACTATACAGATAAGAATAGCCCCCTTGACTACAAATGAAATATACAATTACATTAAAAATATGTTAAATGTAGATATAGATATGAATTTTGTTAAAAATATACATCAAAGGTCGGCTGGAAACCCATATTTTTTGAGGGAAATACTCGTAGATATGATAGAAAAGAAATACATCTTGCATGATGAAGAATTCCAATTTGATATAGATTTTGGGATTTATACACTACCTAATCATTTACAAGAATTGATTTATTCACAAATA
>WRIO01000154.1 GCA_009782695.1 Candidatus Cloacimonadota bacterium | reverse complement strand
CAGAACAGTTCCCACTGGGCAGAAAACATTGCAATAAAGCCGTCCTTTTCTCCAGACAAGAACTACTATAAATATAAGGTTTAGAACCGTCACGACTAATACAGATAAGCTATTTATCAGCAAATCTTTGTGATAAAACGAGAAGCTATCATGCTTTTCGGCATAGTTTGCCAAGATGTTGTTTATGTATAAATATAGGGGTGAAAAGATTTGGGATAAGATTCGCCCAAACGCTGAAAATGGTTCTAATAGCCCTGTAACCAAACTGATCCCGACTATTAGCGATATAGCAAAGCACAAAGCGAAGCCATATTTTAGGAGCAGTAGCCACTTGGGTGGGGGTGTGTATTTGAAGGGTCGCTTTTTTCTGTTGCGAGTGAGCCGTATCAACACATCTTGCAGAACGCCTAAGGGACATATAGTGCTGCAATAAACCCTTCCAAATAATACCGTTAGCAAGACTAAGCCTATCATCATAGCTATGTTTAATGACAAAAAAGCAGGGACAAATTGCCAGCTTTTGCTCCAGCCTACATAACTGCTGGCTGCCTGTGTAAAATCAAGGCAGAGAGCAGATATGGCAAGGATAAAAACAGTGGCGATAAACACTCTAAAAACTTTTAACATCTCACACCTCCCTACGCATTTCTTCGATAAACTGCTCTATTCTGCGAAGTTCACCGGGGATATTTATTCGTTGAGGACAGGAATGCACGCATTGACGACAGTTTATACACTTTTCAGCCTGCCTCACCTTTTCCACTTTTCTGTCCAGCCCTATCAAAAAAGCCTTTCTGGCTCTTTTAAAGTCGGCATTTGAGGCATTTTCTGGGTAATTCCCCTCGTTTAAGCATTTGTTATAATGCTCGAAAATACTCGGAATATCCACACCATAAGGGCAAGGCATACAGTATTGACAGAGCGTGCAGCGAATAGTTCGTTTGGTAAGGATAATCTCTGCCACCTCGCCCAGCATCTGTTTTTCTGCGTCATTTAGCGGAACAAATGGCGAAACAGTATTGATATTATCGATGATGTGGTCCATAAAGGTCATACCGCTGAGTATCACATTGACATTTGGCAGACTGGCACAAAAACGCAAAGCCCACGAGGGTGCCGAAGCCTTCGGGTCGTGCTTTATCATCTGTTGGCGTGCCATAAAATGAGGTCGAGCCAGACCTCCGCCGAGCAGTGGCTCCATTACCCAAACTGGTATATTCTTTTCGGTCAGCAGTTCATATTGCCTTCGGGCAGTGATATTCGCCCTGCCGACCAGATTGTCCCAGTCCAAATAATTCAGCTGTATCATCCCAAAATCAAGCTGATATTCCTGCACAAACCACTCAAAAAAAGCCCCATCTCCATGAAAAGAAAAGCCAAGCTGTCTTATGTTTCCTGCCTCCCTTTCTTTTAGCAGAAATGCAAGCATACCATTGTCGATATATCTCCCCTTAAAATTGTCCTGCGAACCAATACTGTGAAGGAAATAATAGTCTATATAGTCCACCTGTAACGCCTCAAAAGACTTACGATACATCCGAACAGAAGCGTCAAAATCAAAGGTTCTATGCGTGCTGTTTTTTGTGGAAATATGAAATTTGTTTCGCGGGTGCCGTGATAGTGCTATGCCGGTGGTCGTCTCTGAAAAACCTTTGCCATAAACAGGTGCTGTGTCAAAGACATTGACCCCGTTTGCTATGGCATAGTCAACCATTTCATTCACTGCCTCTTGGTCTATATCGTTTACATCAGGCAGACTCTCGCCTATTCTACGCTCAACTATCGGCGGTCTCATCATTCCGAAGCCGAGTAGCGATAGCTTATTCCCACTGATAGGGTCTGTGCGATAGGTCATCTCACCTTTTGTGGTAGGGCTTGGACTGTCGTCATTCTGCTTGCCACAGCCAGCGAGTAAGGATGCCCCAGCTACTGTGCCGAGACCTAAAAGCTTTAAAAATTCTCTACGATTTATTTGGTTCATTTATTTATTTCTCCAGTTGGATTGTTTCATTGTGTAGTGCTTGAAAGTTCTGCATAAAGTATTTTTTAATTGGAAATGAAAACTTCCAAACTATTATAACTTACTCCTTAATATTGAGATAATTTCATCTCCTATTCTTATTTGATCATCAACATCATCCATTGTCCATTGTTTAACATCATCGTTTTCGAACTGATCGTATTCATCTGTATGATACTCGTCAAACCAGGAAATCAACTTTTTGAGTTCTAAAATCTCCTCATCTGTAAATTTTATAGTTTTCACTGAAACTCCTCCATATATCCACTGTAATTGCAAATTCAAGACATAGCCATGAAATAAAATATCTCTTTATTTATCAATATGTTATAAAACTGAAAACCCTGTTTTGTTACATAACCATTACATAAGAATTTCAAAATTAACATTTACATAGTCTCAAAGAGTGTTCTGCTCCCCAAAAAATTATCTACAACTGTCATTTTATGACATAACCATGACATAAAGAACTCCTTTATTATCAATGTGTTATAGATTGCTATACCCCGTTTTATGACATAACCATGACATAAGAAATCAATGCCAAAAAGGCACATACATAGCGAATTTTCTTGATTTGCTATCTTCATCAAATCCTTTTATCAAACCAATATTCATAGTATCAGAAATTATTTTTGAGGCTTTTGTGTAATTATGCGCTTCTATAGAAAACCTTTCCCTCAATGATTTATTTGTCATAAAGTCCCCAGAAACATATCTCAAACAAGCATGCAGATAGCAAGACCTGATTTTATCTTGCTGGTTCATTTGCTTTAAAGTTTTGTTTCTATACAAGATAACTCGCGTATATCGTTCAGCAATAAAAATTTCTGGTGCAGGTAAGTGATTTTTTTCACATTCGATAACCACTTTATCAAAGCCACTTCCTCTTTCTTCACATATATTTAACCTTCTCATAAACCGAGCAAGCAATTCATTTCTGCTTTCGGGGTTATGGTCAACAAAGCGAAGGTGGTCTATCAAAGGTTTGCCAGGGTTTGTTATCTCTATTCTATTATCAAATATTTCTACCATTGGAGAGGTGCCAGTTATGCTAAAATCTTGATGGATTATGGCATTTGCTATTAGTTCTCTAACTGCTATTATTGGGTAGTCAGGGTCGTTTTCCCTTAGTCCATTATTAATGGTCTCTTTTGTAGGCAATGAGCCATCTAAATATTTGATTATTT
Source organism: Candidatus Cloacimonadota bacterium (assembly GCA_009782695.1). GTDB lineage: Bacteria > Cloacimonadota > Cloacimonadia > Cloacimonadales > WRIO01 > WRIO01. The sequence goes on along the minus strand of WRIO01000154.1, from coordinate 895 downwards.
CCTCAAACCCCACCGCATAACCTTTATTATCTGTCTTTTCTTTTATAGTTTTATATTTGTTTGAACCTTCATAAAATATCACCCTAATTGATTTACGAACCAAATCATCAAAATCCTCTAAATTGTGTGCGAATAACAACGCACCTATATTTTTGATGATATATTTGTCCTTGTTTTTTTCTATAATCTTTTCTTGTAAGAACCTGTCTATAATACCTTGCGTGGTGTCTGGTATAGGTAAATTAAAAAGTCTAAAAAAGTTTGGGCAGTCTAAAAGCCTAATAACATCGTCTGCGGCAGCATTTTCAAAAGCTGGCAAATTTTCAAAAATAAGCTGTTTCTCGATATGCCAAATATTTCGTTCTCGTTCGGGATGGTCGTATAATTTCTTTTTGTAACTGCCTATCCTTATATACTGTTCGCCATTAAAACTAACAGGCATATTTTTGGCCGCTTGCACTCTAAATATGACAAAATGCATTTTCTCATAATCAAGCTCAAAAACATTGAAATCGATACGCGGATTTAATTGTATAGCAAGCCAATTTTCTAATTCCTCATTCCCTTTTTTCGTTGCTTTTGCATAAAAATCTGTGCCTACTAGTTTATGTGTATCATTTTCGACACCATACACCAAAAACCCATATTCTTTTTTATGATAGCAAGCACTGTTACTAAGGGCAGAAATATATTCACCTATCTCTTGCAAATTGGAATTGTTTAGCTTGAACTCTACCAATTCGCTTTCCTTTGGTAAGGATTGTAGCTCAAATAACAATTCAACTAATTTTTCGTCTGGTAACATTTAAATCCTTTTATTTAAAACATTTTCTTTTATAAACACAAAAAAAATATAGACATTTAAAGTCAAGAAAAAAACTTAAAACAGAAACCA
>WRIO01000153.1 GCA_009782695.1 Candidatus Cloacimonadota bacterium | reverse complement strand
ATAAGCCCCCAGCCGTCTGGGAAGTTTATCCGCATACCGTCTATATCTATTACTTCATAATTTTCTTTTCGGAAAGATTGAAGCACTTTATCGACGATAGCGAACTTTGTTTCTTCCACTGCATCAAACCTAATTTCTGGCGTGTTAAACATCTTTGGTTGGTCTGCTAGCAGGGCATGACACTTAGTATCAGTCTTTGATAATATTTCGACAAAACGGCAGCAGGCATACATAGCATCATCATATCCCAAATATCTATCTCCCAAGAAGATATGTCCACTCATTTCACCACCAAATTCTATCTTGGCATCTTTCATTTTATTCTTAATATTTGCATGTCCTGTTTTATACATATAAGGGACACCACCGTGCTTTTTAATATCATCAAAAAGGTTTTTGGAGCATTTTACATCTGCCAACACTGTTTTTCCTTTGTTATTTGCTAAATAATCACGGGCAAGTATGTTCAAGATTTGGTCACCATAGAGCATTTTACCTTTGTCGTCAACTACACCTATTCTATCAGCATCGCCGTCCAATCCTAATCCCACTTCCCATTGTCCTGTTTTCATTTCTGCGATGAGGTCTTTTAGATAGGCTTCTACAGTTGGGTCGGGGTGGTGATTCGGGAATGTTCCATCTTGTTCGCAATACATTTCTTTTACTGTGCAGCCGAGCCTTCTAAGTATATCTGGTAATATCGGACCACCTACACCATTTCCAGCGTCAACTATACATTTTACAGGTCTAGCAAGTTTGATGTTCTCTACTATATAATCAGAATAGATACCGATAATCCCTTCAAAAGTCTTATACGAACCTGTCCCTTTTTCAAAATCATTTTTTTGTATTAAACCCAGAATCTCTTGAATTTCCTCTCCATACACACTTGCCATACCGAGATTAAGCTTTATCCCATTGTATTCTTTGGGGTTATGGCTAGCTGTAATCATTGTGCCTGCGCCTACTTTTAGTTTCCAAATAGCAAAATACAGCACGGGGCTTGCGCAAATACCTACATCAGTGACATCACAACCTGTCTCCAAAAGCCCTTTTACAAAAGCCTCTTTGTATGAAGGAGTAGTTAGCCGAGCGTCGCCAGCTATTACTACTGATTTCTCATTATTCCTTCTCACGAATGTGCCGAAAGCCTTACCAATAGTGTATAAAACTTCCTCGTTCAAATCTTGGTCAACAATCCCCCTGATATCATATTGTCTAAATATTTGTGGATTTATCATTTTTATCCTCCTTGGGTAAAATTATTTATGATTGGTTTTAAGTTCGTAATTGCTATAAATCTATGGCTCATAGTCCTTTTACGCTCTTCATCAAGTTCTGCATAAGTCTGGCTATAACCAATAGGCACAAAGACTGGGTCATATCCAAAGCCATTGTTCCCACGTAACTCGGTGATAATAGTACCATTAACTATGCCTTCGCTTTTGCCTATCAACCCCTTTACTGGGTCATATAAAACACATACAGTGCAAAAATACGCGTCTCTATTATCTTTATTTGCTAGTTCGGTTAAAAGTTTAGTAATATTATTTTGGAAATCACAAGGCTCTCCTGCATATCTGGCAGAATATACGCCTGGCTGACCTCCTAAACTTTTTACAAACAGCCCTGAGTCTTCTGCGATACAAACTTTATTTGAGATGATAGCTGTTTGCTTTGCCTTCAAAAGAGCATTGTCAAAGAGAGTATTTCCATTTTCCTCTACTTCGGGATAATCGGGGAAATCACCAGCGAAAAGAAAACAGCAGTCACAATCTGAGAGTATAGGTAATATCTCAGAATACTTATGACGGTTTTTAGTAGCTAATAAGATATCCTTCATATTATTATATTACTCTGTATCTGGGTCCTTGTCATTGTAAATACCAAATGTCCGAAAAAGTGCTTTTGTGTTTTTTATAAATGGTGCTTTTAGGTGCTTTTCTAGCTTGGATTTCATCTGAGCGATAGTCTCTATTAAATCCACTTTTCCAGACCAATTGCTGAGTATGATATCATGGTCTATCTCTCGCAATAATAAATCAAGCCCTAAAACCACTATCACTAAATCATCTATATACCCTATCACGGGGATAAAATCTGGAATGATGTCTATGGGTAGCACTACGTAACCTATGACACAAGACAAAAGGATTTTATGTTTCTTATCTACTCTTTTATCTGCTAACACGCGGGTCAAAAGCATAAAAAAATCAGGCAATAAAAAGAGAAAATCTATTAAACTAAAAGAACTCGAATCTTTCTTGCTTGGCATTTTATCTTTAATGTTTTTGCGTAATTTATCATAAAAGCTAAATAACTTTTCTTCGTTATTTACCACACAATCAGCTATCTTTTGCAGCTTTTCTTTGTCTATCTCTTCTGGATTAATTATCACATCCTTCATCTCTGATACCTCACTTTCTTTTGACCGCAATTTTATTTTTTCCTCATTTTTTGTCAAGAGTTTTTTGGGTAGTTTTAAGATTTCTCATATCGTAGGGAAGGCAAACCCTTGCCTTCCGCTTTCATTCCCGAAGGACACAATATTATCACCGATAAGTGTGTATGTTGATAGAACGGATTGCTCTCTTATTAACCATTTTTCGCCCAAAACAGCACCGTTGTTTTGGGCGAAAAAGGGAGGACTGGTGTATAGTAGGCGTTTTTCTATCAAAATATATTGCAAAAACGGGAAAAGGCGGTGTGTAACGCATAGATGTCAATATGGAGAGCGGGGACGCTCTTCGATACAAAGATTTTCGGAACGATGTTCGCTTTGCTAGACATTGTTCCCTACGGTTTTTTTTCGGATCGATGATCGCTTCGCTAGGCATCGTTCCCTACGGAATTGGTGTGCTTCTCATGGAGAAAAAAGTCAGATACCCCTAACTCATCCTATTATGAAGGATGGGATGTTTTCCTATACTAAAATTTCCTCTAATCCTTTTTTTATATAAAGTTTTGCCTTATTGTAATATAAGTGAATTTTAAGTAATTAAAGAGGTTTATGGAAATAAATATTGACAAAATAAGCTATATAAAAAAGCTTGCACAGAGATAAATGCTATACTTAAAGGTAAATAAATGAAAAAGATATATATATTTATTTGGATATGTAGTTTGCTACTTGTTTCTGGGCAGTTACGTGCTGAGGGGGTAGATACCACCAAGGTTGTCGGGTCAGCCTATGACAGTTTAGGAGTGACCTTAGACCCCCTAATAATCACAAACCCCACCAGTCCTTCTTTTGGGCTGATGGTATTTCAAATGATAGTGATACTGACACTCATAGCAGTGCTCTTGTATTTTTTGTTGTATATGATCAAACGCATAAACAAGCGATACAGAAATAATAATGAAGAGTTTTCTTTTAAGCTTTTGGAGAATTTCTATTTTTCTCAAAAACAAGGTATCAGTGCTATAGCGTTTGGTGGTAAATTATACATCGTTGGTTTCTCTCAAAATTCTGTGTCTGTGATAGATATCATAGAAGACCAAGAAGTGATACGAAAAATCAACCAAAGCAACTCAGAAACTAAATTTCCTGAGTTTTTCCAAAAGATTTTTAAAGGTGTAAAAAATGATAAGTAAGATAAATAAATCTTTTGTATTGTTGTGTCTCTTAGCTATGATAAGCTTCCTGTCTATCACTGATTTATCGGCACAATTTGTCCCCCGAATCACGATAGGAATAGATGAAGCCACGGCTCCGGCAGAAGTGGCAAACAGCTTGCAGATATTATTTTTGCTGACGGTTCTTTCCATAGCGCCCTCTATCTTGATATTGATGACTAGCTTCACACGAATCACTATAGTTTTGTCTTTTGTGCGAAAGGCTTTGGGGACGAACAATGAGCCGAGTAATCAGATAATGGTCTCTTTGGCTCTATTCCTCACCTTTTTTATCATGTCTCCGATATTTAAAAATATAAATGACACAGCACTACAACCGTATATGCAGGGGCATCTCACGCACGGTGAGTTCTATGAAAAAGGGATACAACCTCTGCGTGATTTTATGCTAAAGCAGACTCGGCAAAAAGACCTCGCTTTAATGCTAAATGCCTCTCGTTCACCACGACCAAACACAGCAGATGATATACCCATCCAAATAGT
>WRIO01000152.1 GCA_009782695.1 Candidatus Cloacimonadota bacterium | reverse complement strand
TCCGTCATTTATCCCAGAAGCGTTACCAGCAGTAACTGTTCCGTCATTTTTAAACGCAGGACGCAGTTTTGCAAGTCCTTCTACTGTTTGACCTTTTTTCGGATATTCGTCTTTATCTATCACCACCGGGTCGCCTTTGCGCTGTGGTATCACTATCCGGACTATTTCATCTATAAATTTGCCTGCTTCCATAGCCTTTTCTGCTTTATTTTGGCTTTGGGTGGCAAAAAGGTCTTGTTCTTCACGGGAGAGATTATATTTTTCAGCAAGGTTTTCTGCGGTCATACCCATGTGGTAGCCATTAAAAATATCAGTCAACCCGTCACTAATCATGATATCGGTTAAGCTTTTATCACCCATTTTAGCACCCCATCGGGCGTCTTTTAGTAGGTAAGGGCTTTGGCTCATATTCTCCACGCCACCGGCAACAACTACATCAGCTTCACCGAGCCGAATCATATCAGCTCCCAGTCCAACTGCTTTCATACCAGAGCCACACACTTTATTTATCGTAAAAGCAGGTGTCTCGGCACATAAACCACTCTTGATAGCTATTTGCCTTGCCACATTTTGCCCTAATCCTGCTCCTAACACATTGCCTATGATCACCTCGCATATTTCATGGGGGGGGAGTTTAGTTTCGGCTAACATTTCTCGCAGGACATGTGCCCCAAGCTCCACTGCTGATATATCTTTAAACACGCCTCCGAAGCTACCTATAGCAGTTCTTTTAGCAGATATTATAGCTACTTTTCTCATATCTTACTCCTTAACATTTCTTGTAGTTCATCAGTGCTGAACTTATAATTTTTATTACAGAAATGACAGCTAGCTGATATCGCCTCATTGCTTTCTATCATTTCTTTTAGCTCTTGTTTATCTAACAGCCGCATACCAGCAGAAAACCTATCTTTTGTGCAGTTACAAAAGTAAGAAACCGGCTTTTGGTCCGCTATATCGATAGGGATGTTTTTAAAGATAAACTTCTGCAAGATATCCTCCAAACTCATACCCATATCGAGTAAATCAGACAAATTCGGGGTCTGCTGTGCATTTGCATTTAGCAGAGTTTTCACCTCAACGGGTGTGTCCGGCATACACTGCACGAACACGCCAGCGGCTTGCCTGATGACTGCATCTTTCTCTATCAATATACCTAAATTCACCAAAGTGTCCATCTGTTCACTTTGCTGGTAATAATGACAGATGTCCTGCCCTATCTCGCCGCTAACCAAAGCAACCTGTCCCGTGTATGGCTTGCTGCCTGTCATTGATCGAATCACAGACAAATAACCTTTACCCACCGCCTCCGCCACCGCAAAACCTTTTGAGCTTTTCGCCAGTTCGATTTGCGGGTTTTGGACATATCCTTTGATAGTGCCGTCTCCGGTGGCAGTCACTAGCACCACTCCGATAGGTCCATCACCGTCTATCCGCAGGGTCAGTAGGTCTTCGGCATTTTTTAGCCCTGCTCCCATCAGAAGTCCCGCTACTAGCAGTCGCCCTAAGGTCACACTACTCGTGATGGACAAATAGTGAAAGTCTATCGCTTGCTGGACAGTGTCTGCGGCATTTACAGCAAAAAATCGAAGGCTCTTGTCCCTCGTGATTCCACGCAGTAAACTATCTGTCATACACACCTTGTTTTTCCCCGCTCCTGTGGAGAGGGGTGTCAACGGAGTTGACGGGGTGTGGGCTAAACATTTTTCAACAGCCTTTTGTTTTTATATTTCTCTTTACTTTTTATTCAGCAGTGCCACTAATGTATCGAGCTTCCAAGGTGAACCTTGTTCGATAGCTGTCAGTATGGTTCCTCCACCTGTAAAGAAATAATATTTCGGGTCATCGAGTGCCTTTAAATATGTGTTTATCAGCAGGTTTTTGAACTCTTGCAAGGTGTCACCACCGCCAAAAAGCTTTATAGCGTCTTTGTTTTGGTCTATCAGGTTATACATTCCGATAGTTCCTTCCGTGAAATTCGGGGTGAAGCCCATCACAGCATTTACAAAGATAGTCTTTGATTTCATCACGACATCTATCAGTTTTTGGTCTTTGAAAGCGTCTTTGCCGATATCCAGAACATAGTTTAGCTCTGTGCCTTTCTTTAAATCTGCTATCTTGTGTGTCCGATATTTTCCTTCGGCTTTTTCTTCCAGAGAGTCAGATTCCACAATATATTCAGGCTCTATCACTTTACCAGGATATTTATTTGCCAGATTGACAAATTGCTCTGCTATCTTCATATCAGCTTCATCGATACCTTTTATCTTTATGCCATATTTTACAGCTATATAAGCGTTAAATATCACACCACCGAGTATCAGGTTGTCCACCCGCTCTATTAGCACTTCCAAGGGCTGTATTTTGGTGTCAAACTTACTGCCTGCCACCACTGCTGTTAGGGGCTTGACAGGGGAAAATATATCTGTGAGATGTTCGAGCTCTTTTTGCATCAGCAGTCCAGCATAAGAAGGCAGATATTCTACCGGGCAAACTGTGGAGGCATGCGGTTGCCAGCTGCCAAAGGCGTCATTTACAAAGACATCGGCTATGCCAGCCAGTTGCTTTCCGAATTGTTTCTTTAGCTCGCCTTTGTCCTCTTCACCCATAAAAAATCGGGTATTTGGCAAATATAATATATCAAATTCACCATTGTAAAGCTCACTGATATAGAAGTTTATCGTGCTGTCGATACCCCAATAACCCTTGTCCCCAAGCTTCTGCATTTCTGGCACCTTACAGGTGAGACCATATTTTTGTTTTAGATATTCTGTGATAGGTAACACATCATCGTTTGGATCAGTGTTTATAGTTCCTGCTGCCTTGTCCTTCGGACGACCGATATGCGTCATCAGGATAGGTTTTCCGCCATTTTTCAGGATGTGGATTATCGTGGGGATAGTGCAATCTATACGATATGCATCTTTGATTTTCCCTTTCTTTACTACATTGTGATCTACTCGCACTAACACTATCTTGTCATATAAGTCAGCGTCTTGAATCTTTGGTAATTTTGCCATTTCTGTCATTTTTTGTTTAACCCCTTTTTATAAAAAAATTTATGTGTGCAATAAAAATTATTATGGTATATATGTCAAGGGAAAATAAATGGTCTTTAAAATATCGTAGGGAAGGCAACTCGTAGGGAGCGATGCCTAGCGCAGCGAACATCGTTCCGAACCAAAACACCGTAGGGAAGGCTAACCCTTGGCTTCCTCAAATCCTGTGCGAAGCACACCATCTTATCCCGAAGGGGTAAAAGCTCGGTAGAAAACCATTGTTCACCATATTCTTATCATTCGCTTTCGAAACAGAAGAGCTGTCTCGAAAGCGAATGAATAATCTTGGATTTGTATATCATTTCTACCGAGCTATATAACCTATGGAAATTCGAGAATTATCCTTATAGTTATTTGACCTTCTTGTCAAATAATGTCTGGCTCGATGCATTTTTGTAATTCTCACAATTTTGCCAATTCGACGGTGTCATACAATGATTATTTTTCTGATAATCACTTTGCCGTGTATCGTGAATATTACATATATTAGGCGATTTCTTGTTCTATAAATCGATTGTCATCCAGCAAAGTTTATATGCATCATATTTTTGTTTAACAATGTAAATACCCATCCCCCCATTTCCAGATTCTAATAGGTGCTTGAGATGGGTGAGAGATGGAATTCCAGCAGCTTGCATAGAGATATCTAAAGCAACTATAGCTTGTATTATTTCATGCTTTTTTAATTTTAATCCTTTTTTGGCTTAATTCTTTCCCAAGCTGATCAATTTTTTGTTTTAGAGGTGCATCGGTGAATTCCCAGGGGATTATAAGTTGATTTCTAGTCTGGCTATCCATATTTCTTAAATCTCCTTGATCTATTGTTTATTAAATTATCCTCTTTTAAAAGTTAGTTTTTGTTGAGGCAGACAAGCGTGCGTTGAGGACGACTTCGTTCGTCGTTGAAGGTTAATGTCTACTTTCAATAGGAATTTGACATTATTTGTTTTACTCATTTTTAGTTATTCCCTGACTTTTTCTCTAAATTTTCAATTAGATTTGCCAATGCTTGATCATTTTGATCTTCTGTCATTACTTGACCATTTTTAGTTTTGAAGCTAAACCTTGATTAATA
>WRIO01000151.1 GCA_009782695.1 Candidatus Cloacimonadota bacterium | reverse complement strand
TTTCAAAAGTCAAGTGTATCCGCGCTTTTGAGTGAGAAAGAGGAAACTAATGCCTAATCTACTCGAGGTCAAGCTCTATGGTAGCGAGATATTAAACAAAGTAGCCGAGCCAGTGACAGAGCTAACCACAGAGCTAAAAGAGCTAGTGGCAGATATGCTGCACACGATGTATTTCACAGAAGGTGTGGGCATAGCAGCTCCACAAGTGGGAGTTTCGAGCAGGATATTTGTATGTGATTACGAATACACAAAATCAGAGAAAAAGAAGCCTTTGGTCCTCATAAACCCCGAAATATTGGAATATGAAGGGGAATATCATTTAGACGAGGGTTGCCTATCCGTGCCGGGTGTGTTTGAAGAAATTACCAGATTTCAAAGAATAGTCATCAGATATCGTGACCTGAAATGGAAGGAAAAGATAGTAGAGGCTACCGACGCTTTTGCTGTGATATTACAGCACGAATATGACCATTTAGACGGAAAAACATTCGTAGATAAGCTAAATCCTATTCGAAAAATGGCAAACGCTATAAAGCTAAAAAGGATAGCTAATAGGGCAGCACAGATGAGCAACGAACTTTTGTGCAAAGAAGATGAAAGCCCACAGGACAATTCCTCAAAATAAAGCAAGGAAATTTTGAAGCTTATTTTTTAGATGAATACAGCAAACCCTGATGTCTAAAAGACAAGCCAGTATACAGGAGAGAGAATGAACATAGTTCACCCCGACGATACCACCCAAATATCAGATCGTCCCACAAACGAGATAGAAAAGCTAGAAAACCTTATCTTTATGGGCACTCCTGATTTTGCTGTGCCCTCCCTGATGCTTTTATTGGAAAAAAAATTTAATGTAGTTCTCGTGGTATCACAGCCAGACAAACCGCGAGGTAGGAATAATATCATAGAGCCGACCCCAGTAAAAAAAGCTATAATGGAACACAACAAAAAAAATGATAAAATCCCTGTTTTCCAACCCGATAATATAAATGACCCGCAAAGTATAGAATACATCCAAAAATTCGCACCTGATATGATCGTCACAGTAGCTTATGGCGCGTATTTAGGCAGAACCCTACGAACTATCTGCGCCTTCGGTGCCATAAATATGCACCCTTCATTGCTACCTCTACACCGCGGAGCTGACCCCATACGTAGCACACTGCTCGCAGGCGATGAGTTTTGCGGGATAAGCATATTTTTCCTAAACGCGAAAATGGATAGCGGGAGGATAATAGCTCAAGAATCATTCAAAATAACAAACTTAACCGAAAGTGTAAATAAAGCAAATCTCGAGGACAAATTAGCAAACTTAGGGGCAAATTCATTATATGAAGCTATAAAAAGCTTGCAACGCAAAAAAAATAGATACAACACTCTAAAAAACACTTATTTACCCCAAAATGAGAGTAAGGCAACATATTCACGAAAAATGAATAAAGAGGATTATATTTGCGATTTTTCATTATCTGCGAACGTATTTCAGCGTAAAGTGCGCGCTTTTTCGTATAACCCTGGGTATTACTGCTATTTTCGCGGATTGCGGTTAAAAATATTAGAAGTCTCCCTTTTACCAACTAAAAGGGAGTTAAACAACACTAATTATGAAAAAAATTTAGCAAGTGTGATAGAAATTCATAAAAATGAGGGTTTTGTGATTAAAATGCCGCAAAATGACCTTTTAGTTACAGAAGTGCAGTATGAAGGCAAAAAGAGAATGAACGCCTGGGTTTTTATCATAGGTGCTAGACTACAGATAGGAGAAACCCTACACAGTGAGTTATAAGATAAAAACTCCAGGAAAACTATTATTTTTACTATTATCTTGCCTTAGTTTGCTTATTTTAGTGAGTTTATCGTGGTTACTATGGCTAATGGTAGCACCTTGGTTAGGTGACATACACTGTTTAGTTAGATATTTTTCTTACTGGGTTCTTCGCTTTTTTTATGCTATCATCTTTTTGGGTATAGTTTTTTTATTTTTTGAATGTTATAGTCGCTATTCTATCCGTTTTTTGCATGAAATCATCCGATTTTCTATAAAGACTTTGTTTCCCGTAAACATTTACATAGGTAGGCTGTTTATGATAAAAAAAGACAGGATTCGAGAGTCATTCGTGCAGGTAAACAATTCCTTTATAAAAGCAAATCGAGGACGCTATAAACCAGAAAACATCCTACTGCTTCTCCCCCACTGCCTGCAAAATTACGATTGCGTGCATAGAGTCACAAACAATATAGATGTCTGCCATGAGTGCGGAAAATGCACTATCCAGAGGTTCAAAAAGCTTAAAAAAGACATGGGAGTCAAAGTAGCCATAGCCACAGGTGGAACCCTTGCGCGTAAAATAATAGTGATTACAAAACCCCAATGTATCATAGCTGTCGCTTGCCAACGCGATCTAGTAGATGGGCTGCTAGATGTGTTTCCCATTCCCGTATTTGGTATACTAAACGAGACACCAAATGGACCGTGTATCAGCACTTCTGTCGATATGCGTATTATAGAAGATTTTTTAAACAATTTTATCATAAAAAACGAAGGAGGATAAATGAAAAAATACTTATTTATCTTAATATTAATACTTACCTTTGCTTCACTTTCAGCAAGCAATCTAAACACGGTAGAAAACCCGACAGCAGCGCTATTAAACGCCGGCGAAGCACGAATAAGCCAGATCATCTACAAAGAAAATGGGATGATGTTTTGTGTAGACGTCGGATTGTTTGAGGCTTTCCAAATAGGAGTCGGATATGGAGCAGAGCATTTAGTGGGCGACAAAGAACCAGAATGGCACGAGTACCCAGTGGTAAAAGCAAGAGTGAGAATAGTCGAAGAGACTTTCACTACACCTGCTATGGCAGTGGGAGTTGACACGCAAGGACACGGAGCTTATCACAAGGGAACAAACAGGTTTGATATAAAGTCAAAAGGTGCTTATTTTGTGCTTTCGAAGAACTACGATATGATGGGGCTAATAGGCTTTGATGCAGGTGCAAACTACACTTTTGAGAACACAAAAGGCGACCAAGATTGGGACATCTTTGCTGGTGTATACAAGACACTCGGCGAAAGTTTCACGCTTTTTGCTGACTTCTCCGCAGGACTGAATGACACTCAAGGGAAAGACCACAAACACGATATGATCTCAGGCAGAGGCAGAACATACCTAAACACAGCTTTTCAATGGAATATCACCGACCAATTTGCCTTAAAATTCCTGATGCATGACCTGCTAAAAAATAAGCGCACCACAGAGCTTTTTGACCGCTCGATTGTGTTAGATTATAGATGGTTTTTCTGATAATTTAAATTGCAAAAATCGTAAACCTTTTATATGGAGATAATATGAACAAAGAAGACAGGAGCGGATTAGCTCCTTTGAATTTAAAAATATTGCTAAGTGGCGTGATAGTAATCATTGTCGGCTTCATCATCATGGCGACTGGTGACAGAACCCTCTCCCCCATCCTATTGATTGTCGCCTTTTTAGGTATCATACCATTCGGACTATTGTATAAAGTAAAACAATGAATGACCTTTTAAAAGAAGTCGAAAACGTTAGCCGTGACCTAAAATTCACTGCGAATGCCATCGTGGAAGGCTTTATCTCTGGCTTGCACCAGTCGCCGTATCACGGCTTTAGCGTTGAGTTTTCCGAACATAAAGCATATTCTGACGGAGAGTCGATTTCATTAGTAGATTGGAAACTATACTCAAAAACTGATAAATACTTCACAAAAAGATTCGAGGATGAGACAAATGTGCGAACTTATTTTCTCCTCGATTGCAGCAAATCTATGAGCTTTGTGTCAGGAAAAACCAGCAAGATTGACTACGCAAAACTCTTGACAGCCTGCCTGATAAACCTATCCCTTCGGCAAAGGGACGCAACAGGCTTAACACTATTCAATGAAACCATCATACACACACTTCCCGCTAAATCAAAAAGCATTTGGCTAAATCAATGCTTGGTAACTTTAAAAGACGCGGAATGTAATGGCACCACAAATATCGCTGAAACACTGACCAGATTCAATGATAGGATTAAAAAAAGGTCACTGATTGTCCTGTTGACAGATTTTCTGGACGATACAGAGGAGATTTATCGCGCTTTAAACTGCCTAAAATTCAATCGACATCATTGTG
>WRIO01000150.1 GCA_009782695.1 Candidatus Cloacimonadota bacterium | reverse complement strand
AAGCAATGCTTCCCAAAATATGCTTATATCCACTGATGCGAGTGCGGTGCTAAACGATGTAGCATTCGAGGAAGGGTATTACACTATCCAAGATATCTCGGCAGCATTGGTGATAGAACTACTTGCCCCTCAAAAAGATGAATCGATCCTTGATTTATTTGCTGGTAGAGGCACTAAAACATCCTATATTGCAGAGCTTATGAATAATACTGGTGAGATAATAGCGGTTGACAAGATACCACACAAAATAAAAGAGCTCAAACAGACTTTAAATCGTGTGCAAGCTACAAATGTGCGATTAGTAGTGGAAGATGCCTTCAAGTTCGGTCCTGTAGCTGCTTTATATGACCGAGTGATCATTGACGTGCCTTGCACTGGGTGGGGAGTGTTTCAAAAAAAGGCAGAGCTACGCTGGCAAGTAAAACAAGATGTAACAGAACTGCTCAAATTGCAGGAAAAAGCCCTAGAAAGAGCAAAACTTTTTGTGAAACCAGGTGGTTACTTGGTTTATAGTACTTGCACAATTAACCCCGACGAGAACGAAGAACAGGTGTATAGATTTTTAAACAAGAATCAAGATTTCAAGATTAATCAGGCAGATAATTTCATACCAAAGGAATACACTGAAAATGGTTTTTTAAAGACTATACCTCATAAACATAATATGGACGGAGCTTTCGCTGTCAAGCTTCAAAGAATGGAAAAGATATGATAAAAGAAACTGTGATAAAAGTGTCAAAAAGCATATTTAGGCACGTAGGAGCGATAGTTATGGCAGGTACTGCGATTCTATTGCTCCTCGTGGGTATAGTTTTCTTCGGTAACTATTACCTGCAAAAAACGTTATCGAAGAAAGATATTGTATCTATACCCGATTTGACAGGTTTGACTATATCAGAAGCAAGCGCAGAATTAAGAAAACTTTCTCTGTATTTACGAGCTAATGACTACGAATATAACGAGTTAGATGCAGGAATGATTATATCTCAAATCCCTGCAAGAGATAGACTTATCTATGCAAATCGGACTATCGATGTAGTGGTGAGTAGGGGACCGAAACTAGTGCTCGTTCCCCCATTAAGTGGCGTGTCTATGACCTATATTGACGAGTATTTTAAAGCACTCGATTTAAAAGTAGGAACTATCATACAAAAATATTCATCAGATGTTCCTGCAGGCTATATCATAGAAACTGATCCTGTCTCTGGAATGAACATAATGGCAGGGCGTGAAATCAATATCATACTAAGCATAGGCAGAGACCCCCTAGATTATGAGGCTCCTGCCATCCAAGATTATAACTTCTGGGATGACGATTTTTATTAGAAGCAGATATCAAAGCTATCAATAAAAATAAGTTAGCTACTTGTAGCGCAAGATTTCTATACAAGCTTACTTTACTTCAATAATCAATGTAATAACCCTGATCCGAATATCAGAGGCTAGTTTTCGACCAAAATGTCCAGGCTCCCTCTTTGACGAGTTGCTTTTTTGGGGTTATAAATTTACCAGTAATGTTACTTCGCGTTGTATTATTTTCACGTTGTGATGAAAGAAATCTTGGTAATTAGGGCGTGAAATATAAACATTATATTCTCCGAATGGGATTTCTGTAAATAAAGCACCTGTATCGCCTTCTACTACCATGCTAAACTCATAATTTGGATTCTGAGTATGCGTTAATGTTACTTGCGCCCCAACCAGAGCAGGTTGCTGCAGGTTTATTAGATTGTGAATAACTCTCACTGTTGCTAAAGGTAACATTGTCACGTGGTGAGTAATTGCAATTTCGAACACAGATAAATTTTCATAGACATACGTAACACAATCAGATAACGTAGCTGTCACAATATACTCCCCAAATGGAACATCTTCAAACAATATTGTGGAATCGGCTAATGTTTTAGTAACAACATAGTCCTCACTACCTTTTAATGATAATGTTACAGCTGTTCCGATGATAGAACCCTCACCAATTGTATCTAACGAAATGGTTACCATAGCTGTCGAAGGTGCAGTAGCAGTTGTCTTCGAGTCTGAACATCCAATGCTGAGTAATAAAATAAATAGCATCGATATAACAATAAGATTACTAGTTTTCATAAAAAACTCCTTGTATATTTTTCTAATTGCCAAAATAATTTTGAAGGATAAAAAAGTCAAGTAAAAAATAGAATTAATTTTTAAGATCCTAAATAGAGGAGTTGACACGTTTAGGTTTTTGCAAATTTTAAGGGGGATGAGAATTGAAACTATAAATATTAATACTGTTGAAAAGTTTATTATGATGAATCAATTAAACTTTTTTAGATACTGATGCAAAAAAGTGATGTTAATAGAGCTTAAAATAAGGAGTTACAGACCCACTATACAACTTTTGCTTAAAAAAGGGGGTAAAGCTATATTTTACATTATGTTAATACAAGGGGGCTTGGAGAAGGTAACACATCTTCCAAGCTTCCTTGTATGCTCCTCGTCATAACGCCTTTATTTATAAGAAGGTATGAGTTAAATGATTCAATATTTTCCGGAAAGTTATAAATAACAGACTGTAGATTACTATTAACCCCTCGCTCACTATGCTTCGCAGATATCTCTCCATTGGAGAGGGGAAAGAAAAAATATAAAATATGATTATACAACAATCTTTCAAATTGTTATACATCGGCATATAAAGTCATTTGCTCAGACTTTTTATTGGCTGATTGTATCGGACAAGGTAGGATTTACCTGGGTACTACTTGTTTTCTCCTGTTAAGATTAAATAATTCATGATGTTATAAAACTGGGTAAAAACTAAATAATCATCATATTAGTTTTAAAAAGAGCAAGACTTATTCGATAGCAACTCTTTTCAAATACTAAAGCCTTATTTAATATAATGCGATAAAAAATGAAGTATCCTTAGGTTATTTATCCTTTTTGATGATTTTGAAAGTTGAATGCTTAAAGACTGCTTGTTAGGGATTATCCCTTATTTACTTATCAAAAAAAACACTTGACTAAAAAGCACTATATTAAAATAATTGTATTCAAATATTATCAATAGAATATCGGAGGATATTTATGTTCCCAGGTGGTGGAAAGCAACTTGCAGATTTACAAAAACAGATGCAGAAAATGCAAAAAGAACTGATCAAGCAACAAGAAGAATTGGAAGCAAAAATTTGGACTGCAAATTCCGGTGGTGGCATGGTCACTGTGGAGATGAACGGCAAATACGATGTTCAAAGCATCAAATTAAACAAAGAAGTGGTTGATCCTGAAGATATCGAGATGCTAGAAGACTTGATACTAGCAGCTTTAAAAGAAGCACATCAAATAGTCGAAAAAGAAGTGGAAGCTGACGTGTCAAAATTGACAGGCGGAATGAAAATACCAGGTCTATTTTAAATGACCTAGATCTAAAATAGTCATTTCTCTATCTAGCAGTTCACCCTAAAAGTGGAAAATTTTATATATAAATCGATGTATGTAATGTGGATTTTAAGAATATAAGCCTTTATGTATTGAGTGAGTTGCAAAAAATAAAAAATGTATAAATTTTCCGAAAGTTTGAGTGAGTTGCAAAAACAACTCCAATTACTCCCAAGTATAGGAGAAAAGTCTGCACAGCGGTTGGCGTATTTTTTAATAAACCAACCCAAAGATAAAGTGCTAGCATTAGCTGAATCGATAGTAACTGCTATAAATAATTGTAAACCTTGTTCACAATGCTTCTTATTATCCGACACTGACCCTTGTAAGATATGCACAGACCCGGACCGTAATGAGGAAACATTGTGTGTGGTGGAGAGTACTCGTGATATTATACTCATAGAAAGCACGAATGAATTCAAAGGGCGCTACTTTGTTCTCGGAAACCTTCTTTCACCCGTATCAGGTATAGGTCCACATCAAATAAGGATACCAGAACTTGAGAAATATTTGCAAAAAAATCATATAACAGAAGTAATTTTAGCTATTTCACCATCTACAGAAGGTGAAACAACCATCCATTTTATTGCAGAGTTTTTAAAGGAAAAAGACAAAAAAATAACCCGTTTGTCCACTGGTATTCCGTATGGTAGTGACATGGAATACACAGGAGCTGCCACGCTAATGAATGCACTACGAAGAAGGTATCCTGTCTAATATATGTTTACAGGTATAGTCCAAGAAATCGGCAAGATAAAACATTGCAAGCAACAAAATAGAA
>WRIO01000149.1 GCA_009782695.1 Candidatus Cloacimonadota bacterium | reverse complement strand
CTATTCTTTACCATCACAAAATACTCATCTTGTTCTTTGATAAGGTCTAGTAGCTCAGGCAAGTCATCTATTGTCAAATCCCTGATATCATGCACGCTGATTCCACAGCGATATATAGCGTTCCCATGTTCGTCATAGTATTTATATCGTCTGGGCACCTTGCAAAACCCACAGCATTTTTCGAGGGATTTGTATTCACCGCCACTTTTAAGCATAGCCACCGTCTTGCGGGAAATGGCTTCTTGAAATACCTTTGAATAGCTCTCACAGGCTGAAAAGCGGAAACTGACAACCAACTTGGGGGTAGCCTTACCATATAATACACTATGCTGTTCGATTTTTAGGATATTATAGCCAAATTTCCTAAACTCGATTTTCTTTTCTTTTGTTCTATGTAGCGTATAGCCAAGCTCTAAAAGATAATCTATGACAGGGACGCATAGATTTGCTTCTGTTTCGCTTAGTAGCTTTACGAACTCTGCAAATATCTCTTTTTGTTTTAAGGTTGTTTTTGTCATTCTTATATTTTAAAACCTTTATATAAATTTATAGTCAATTTACTAAAGAGTTGCTTTTTTGTCAAGGCAAATCTGAAATCTGTTGACAAAAAATGGGTATAAAATACTTTAACTTTTGAACTTAAAACAATAAAAGGGGTGTAAATGGATAATCAAGCTAAGGAAAATTTAGTGTTAAAAATCACAGAAGAAAGTGATTTAGATAATATTTTGACTCTGTGGAACGATGGGAATGTAATGAGGTATGTTGGTTTCCCGAATGGATTGGGTTATGACAGGGCAAAAATAACTGATTGGTTTAAAAGTATAATGCAAACAAAACGGTTTATTCATTATTCTATATATACCGAAAACGGTGTTTATTGCGGTGAAACTGGCTATGCAGAAGGTAGAAAGAGAGACGGCAATATGGGTATCGACATCAAGCTAATGCCTGAGGCACAAGGTAAAGGTATCGCCGAATTTGCAGTGAGATTTATCATTAATCATATAAGGAATCATAACATCGCAGAAAGTGTGTGGGTTGACCCTCATCGGGACAATGCAAAGGCTTTAAAACTATACACGAAGTTAGGGTTCGCGGTAAAGGAGTTTCCAGATTATCTTTCCGATGAAGACGATGGTGAGCATATTTATATGGAGCTTTCAATCTGTTAATTAAATTATAGATTTTAGTTCTTTTATTATATGGGTTATGTTTTTACTTACACTTTTGGGTTCATTGCTCAAGCTACTAAATAATCTATCTATATTTTCTTTAAAATCATTTGGTAATTTCTCGCATTTTTCTTTGCAGATTTCCATGATTCTTTTTTCACCTGGATGTTGCAGCTCATTTAGGGCAAATATTATATCAAAATAACTGTCTAAAAATGCTGTAATTCTATTGTTCAGATTTACAAGGTCATTTCTATATATAGACTTCTCGATTTGCTTGTCATAAGAGACGAGTGTATCAGTCAAAAGGTTCATATTCCTATTGATAATGTTTTTTTTCAGTATTTGAGGATAGGGTATAGTAAATCGGTCTTTTGCTTTCTTTAATTCGCCTTCTCTATCAAAGAAAATTTCTGCCGTCAGCAGATTGTGCCATAAACAGGTTGTATAGCCATTTCGAGCATTGCCAGACTCTACCACATCGGCTATTTCGCGAATAAATGACCCGAGATATCTGTATATTATATCGACATTCGTCCTGTTATGCAGGGTGACATTGTCCTCTTGTTCCCAGTATCTGTTTTCTATCTCCATAGTTTTGCAGAAGTTCGTTAATATATCCCTGCGGACATTTTGCTCTAAGCTCCTATCTAAATAGACATATATATCAAAATCGGACTTATCATCTGCTTTACCAGTCGAGACAGAGCCTCCGATCGTAATGGCTTGTATCTCATCGAGGTGAGAAAACTCATTTATTATACTTTTTATCTCGTTTGGGATTTGCATTTAAACCTCATATCTCCTCATCTTGCTCATAATTTGTTTAATAATATCATAACCCTAAAACAACGCATTTGCGTTGAGGTTACATTTATTTTAGGTGAGTATTGAAAGGAAAAGTTATGATAATTTAACACTTGACAAAAAAAGCAAATAAAAATAGATTGGTTTTTCATTAAATAAAGAAGATTCAAAGAATGAATCTACAAAGAAATTGGAGTTTTTTTATGTTAGTTTTTAAAGTTAAAGTTACTTGTGTTTTATTCTTGTTGTTGTATTTTTTATCGTTATCATCTTCAATCTATGAGATCACTGATATCAGTAACCCAGACCTCCGTTTTCGGTATGATAAATACTGGGGAACAGTATTAAAGTATGAGGATAGATTAATCACATCAAATATGGCGACAATAGATGAATATCGAATATTACCCGGTGGTTCTTTAGAAAAAATAAGCTTTTTTGAATATGATAATAATAATTCTTGCTCAATCATCGATGATGGTAAATACTATTTTTTAGATAATGAGGGAGTTTACTACACAAAAGGTCTATACATAATAGATTTGTCCGTCTGTCCAATGGAGTTATTAGATTACATTCCTTTAAATTTGGTGGATTTTACTGGCAATCTTTTCTGTAATGATGAATTTATTTTCATATCAGATCATTTCGAAGAGAGAGTAGTCATGATAAACAAAGCTACTCACGAGATAGATGGTTATATCAATGATTTTGCTGGGAGTTTCATCAGTATAATAGGAGATGTGATAATAAATCCATACTACAACACTATAACTCAAGCTATTATACTTAAAGCATTTATTTTAAATGAAAATCTGACCGTGTCTGAGATATCATCCATCGAGATAAATGGAATTGGGAATGGAATAACTGATATAGTAATTTTTGGAAATAGGGCTGTTGTTACATTTCAAAGAGGATTAGTTATAGTTGATTTTAGTGATATTCACAACCCTTATATATTTTCCTCCATATATCATATAGAAGGATTTGATTCAGCTCTTCTTACGGAAAATTATCTTTTTGCTCAGCGAGGTTATAAACTAATTATTTATGATATAGATGCAGTTGGAAATACTACACTAAAATATGTAAATGATACAGGATCAAATGCAAATCATAGAAACCTTTTGTATTCTGAACCTTTTCTATATGCAAATGCAGGAACAGATCTGAGAGTATATCACATATCAGAAGAGGTTACTCTGCTTCATTCTTATGGGTTGTATTGGTATTACCCGCCCTTATGCTTTTCAGAAGATGATATATATTATATGGAAATGGACTACTTGCGAAACACTCAAAAAGTTTATACTATTCTGGGTAATGAGCTTATTTGCAGCTTGAACCATACTTTTCCTATCAGAAATGCCTACTATACATTTGCCTTAAAAGATGATAAACTCTTTATGCCTATCAATCTAGGTTGGATATCTCAGCTTAATGTTTACCAAATTAGCAATCAACAAGCTGTTTTACAAAATTCTATTTCATTCGAAGAATCCATCAATTCTGTTTTTATCATTGATGATAAAGTATATATTAGTTATCTTAGCCCGGATTATGTAGAAGTATATGATTTAGTGGGAAATGAGCTAGAATTTATCACTTCGTTTGCTGGACAGCTCCAATTCAGATATTCTACGATAAATGCGAATTATCTGCTCAATCGAAATGGCTCTGAATTGTTTATCAGAGAGCTCGATGGTGCGATAATCACCCAAATGACCATCCCCTCTTTAAACAATTCTGCGGTAAATCATCTATCTGATCAATATATTGCTATCTTTAATATGCAAGTCGGTTATACACAAGCTTATAGCTTTGATTTTAATGGTAGTTATACAAATCTATACGGGACAAATACTGCAAAAAGTAATACTTATAACTCTGTCTTGTCTGTAAGTAATGATTGGCTGTATGAATACTTTACTATATACGATGGAGCTTTCCGCCAAATAGGTGCAAAAACTTATGAAAACAGAAATGTCCACTATACTTACTTTATGCCAAACCAAAATAAAATGATACAAGTAGCCGATTCAGGTATCTGGGTTTATGATTTTGCCTATAATACAACATCTGAAAAAGACGAAAATGTGGTAAAAAACCAAACAGAGCTAATGAATGCCTACCCAAACCCCTTCAACCCCAACACGACTATAAAGTATTATTTGAAATCAGGCAGTTTTGTCTGTTTAGATATCTACAACATAAAGGGACAAAAGGTA
>WRIO01000148.1 GCA_009782695.1 Candidatus Cloacimonadota bacterium | reverse complement strand
TCCCGATTTTACAGAAGAAGCCTTGCAATTACTTTATAAAAAAAGCGATAGGCGAGTGATAAAATTTGACAAGACTTTGCTTCCTGATATTTTAGGTGGCTTGCAAATAAACTCTTGTTTAGATGGCTACCTTACACAGACACCTGACATTTGGGAGGATATCCCTGAAATGTGGGAATATCCTACTATCTTGAGGCCAACCCCAGCCCAACGAAGACAACTAATTTTTGCTTGGCAAGTGGTGAAAATGCTGAAATCTAATGCTATCTGTTTTTGCAAAAACAAGCAGACCTTAGGGCTTGGGATAGGTCAAACCAGCCGTATAGACTCTTTGAACATAGCCATCGAAAGAGCTGTGCGTATGGGACACAACCTAAAAGGATCTTTTTGCGCTTCAGACGGCTTTTTCCCTTTCAGAGATTCGATAGATAGATTGCATGAAATAGGTGTAAAATGTATCATACAGCCCGGTGGCTCGAAAGCAGACCCAGAAGTGATAGCAGCCTGTAACGAGTATAATATAGCTATGATTCACACAGGTAGAAGGCATTTTAGACACTAAAAACTTATATGCCTTCCATAAAAATAATCGGAGCTGGTCTTGCAGGCTGTGAAGCTGCTTTACAGCTAGCAAAAGCAGGCTATGATATCAGTTTATATGAGATGCGACCACAAACAAAGACTCCTGCACACCACACAGGTTTGTTTGCCGAATTGGTATGCTCAAATTCACTAAAATCAAGCATTATTTCTACTGCTTCCGGTTTGTTAAAAGCAGAGATGGAGTTACTCGATTGTCAGCTGTTAAAAATAGCGAAGGACTGTGCTGTTCCCGCTGGAAATGCTCTGGCTGTCGATAGATTGCTGTTTGCACAAAAAGTAACTGATACTATACACACCACGCCAAATATCAAAGTCATAAACCAAGAAGTAACGAGTTTTGATGACCAGCCAACTATCCTCGCTACAGGTCCCTTGACCTCTAACAAACTAACCGAAAGCTTGATAAAAATCATTGGTAAAGAATATCTATACTTTTTTGACGCCATAGCCCCCATCATTTCTGCTGAATCTATAGACAGAGAAAAGGTTTTTGAAAAAGCAAGATACGACAAAGGGGATGCAGACTATTTAAATTGTTTTTTGGATAAAGAAGAGTATCAAATCTTTGTCGAAGCTCTGAAAGCGGGCGAAAAATACCAAGCAAAAGAGTTCGAGAATGAGTTCTTTCAAGGTATTGATTTCAGCTTTTATGAAAACTGTATGCCTATCGAAGAGCTTGCGAAAAGGGGCTTAGACACATTGCGGTTCGGAGTGATGAAACCAGTCGGGTTAGAGAACCCTACATCAGGGAAGAGACCTTATGCAGTGATACAACTAAGGGCTGAAAATTGCGATAAAACCTCATACAACCTTGTCGGTTGCCAAACTATGCTCAAGCAGTCCCACCAGAAAGCTATTTTTTCATTGATACCTGCCTTAAAAAACGCTGATTTCCTTCGATACGGCTCTATTCATAGAAACACCTATCTAAACACTCCGGAAATAGCAAGTGGTGATTTATCTCTAAAAAATGCTCCAAATATATATCTGGCAGGTCAAATCGCAGGAGTGGAAGGATACACAGAATCTATCTTTTCAGGTATGCTCACTGCCCTTATCATCAGTCAAAAAATAACTCCTCTCCCATCTGAAACCATTTCTGGTCAACTATTGCGACACTTAACTACAGAAAATGCACACTTCACACCTATGAACGCAAACTTTGGGTTGTTGCCAGATATCATCATGGAACGAAAGAATAAACCTCTAAAAAAGGCAATGCTGAGCGAGAGAAGTTTGAAGGCTATGAGGGAGTGGGTTAAATAGCAAATGACATTCCGCTCTACATACCTTGTTTTCGTAGGGAACGATGCCTAGCGAGCTTGCGAGAGAACATCGTTCCGCTTTAATAATAATATGTTCGTTATAAATATCTGACGGAACGATGTTCGCTTCGCTAGGCATCCTTCCCTACAAAATTTCTTTGGTGTGAATACACCTCACTCCTTCATCCCAGTAGTTGTATAGCTAGCCATGATATTCTTTTGTGCGAAAAGGAATATCACTATCAAGGGGAGTATGGAGCAGGCAGAGGCAGCCATTAGGAGCGTGGTTTGAGATGATGTTTCTTGGGCAAAATAGGACAATCCAACCTGCAACACGCGATATTCAGGGTCATTGGTCATAATGAGGGGCCACATAAAGCTATTCCACGAGCCGATGATAGAGAACACACTGGCTGTGGCTATCACAGGCTTGGACAGGGGGAGTATGATCTTAAAAAGGGTTTTTAGTTGAGAACAACCGTCTATGGCAGCAGAATCGAGTAACTCTTGCGGGATAGTTTTAAAGTGCTGTCTCATCAGAAAAATCGTGAAAATATTGGCAAGCCATGGAACTATCAATGCCTGATATGTATTTATCCAACCTATATAATTCAGCAGTACATAGCTGGGGACAAGGTAAATCGGCTCTGGCACCATCATCATCGAGATAAAGAAATAAAAAACTATGTCACGCCCTTTGAAACGCATTCGGGCAAAAGCATAAGCAGAAAGAGCAGAGGTGACCAGCACGCCAAAAAGGGTGAGTAAAGCTACGACAAAAGTGTTTATAAAATAGCGAGCGAGTGGGAGTGTCTCAAAGACTTTTTGGAAGTTTCGCCAATGGAATTTAACCTTCTTTATTTGCACTAAATCAGCAGTCTGCACCTCGACATAAGATTGAGCTATCTTGCCATATTCGTCTAACAGATTTACTACTGTGGTCTCTTCTTTTACCAGCACAGGATGCACTCGCCAAGTCTTTTCACCATCGTAAAAAGACAGATATTGTTCAATGGGGATAAAGCCTGTGGAACCCCTATTGACTTCTAATTGTGACTTCATGGCAGTGGCTAGCATCCATATAAAAGGGGCGACCATCGCAATACCGCAAAGCACTAAAAAAAAGTAAATAAAAGCTCCATTTATCATATCAATAATGCACCTTTTTCTCGAGCCTTTTTTGCAGTAAGGTAAAAAGCAGTATCACGACAAACAAAACTAAGGCTGCAGCACTTGCAAAAGCAAGGTTTTGGGTCTCTCCGAACCCTTGCTCAAAGATATAATAAACTATCACCTTCGTGGTGCCAGCTGGACCTCCGATAGGCGGACCGGTCATCAGGTAAACCTGTGAGAACACTTGAAAAGTGACGATAGTGGTCATCATCAAGACATAGAATGTGGTTGGGGTCACCAGTGGTAGTGTGATTTTCCAAAATTGGCGAAGTTTACTTGCACCGTCTATCTCAGCAGCTTCGTAGAGCGAGCGCGATATATTTTGCAGACCTGCCAGATATATCACGGTGTTGTAACCGATACTCTTCCACACAGTGACCAAGATGATAGAAAAGAGTGCTAAGGAAGGTCCTCCTAAGGCAGAAGGTATATCCACTCCAAAACTACTAAAAAGCATGGTAAATATCCCCCTACTTTCGCCTAACCATTTCAATGGTTCTACGCCGAAAATAGATAGAAAGGAGTTTGCTAGCCCTTGTTGCTGATTAAAGATAATTTTCCACACGATGGAAAGTGCTACAAGAGAAGTGACATAAGGGACAAAGTAAACAGTTCGAAAGAAACTTTTTAAAGCTTTTATATTGTTTAAAAGCACTGCAAAAGAGAGAGAGAATACTATGACCAGAGGGACAACAAATATCACTAAATAAAAGGTATTGAGCATAGATTTCCAAAACTCTATGTCGCAAAAAAGCTTGCTGTAATTTAGAAATCCGACAAAACTACCGATACCAGTCATCGACCAACTGTAAAAACTGATAATGAATGATATTAAAATAGGTAAAAACCTAAAACAGAAAATAATGACAAAGGCAGGTGCTATATATAGCCAAGGCGAAATCTTTTTTAGCATAAAATCCTATTAGTAGCGGACAACGTCCCGATGTCCAAAAAAAAATCCTGTTTAGTCCTCAATAATTATCCAACAATTGCCTTGGGAAACCTCTTCTCGTCATTTTCATCGAAGTGAAGTATCCAGAAATTCCCATCCAATTTGGAGGGGTGTCAACTTGTTGACGGGGCGGTTTGATAATCTTCCTCCTTGCGAAGCACACCATTTTTCCCCGTCCCACCGGGAAGGGGTGGCAGACGCTAGTCTGACGGGGCAGGGGATATTTCCTCCGTGCGAAGCATACCATTTTTCCCCGTCCCACC
>WRIO01000147.1 GCA_009782695.1 Candidatus Cloacimonadota bacterium | reverse complement strand
TTTGGCAACTATCCGAACCCGTTTAACCCAGAGACTACTATTAGCTTTAATCTGGCACGTGCCCAGCAAGTCGAAATCTCTGTTTACAACATCAAAGGGCAGTTTGTAAAGACTATCGCCAAAGAACAATTTGGTGCTGGAATAAACAAAGTAACTTGGAATGGAACAGACAGCCAAAACAGGCAAGTCTCCTCTGGAATTTATTTCTACAAATTCAACACTCCTGACCACATCCAAGTAAACAAAATGTTATTAGTAAAGTAAAAATATACAGCATTTTTATAATAATTCCCCTTCTGAAAATGGAGGGGAATTTTTTATAATATATAGTGGGGAAGGCAACCCCTTGCCTTCCGATTTGTTAGTAGCGGAGAGCGTCCCGCTCTCCATACAAGTTGGCTGCCACAGGTCGTAAATTCCCCTCCAATTTTGGAGGGGTGGACGCGGAGCGGACGGGGTGGTTAAAAATCTACATCCGTGCGAAGCACACCTGCTTTTCCCCGATCCACCGGGAAGGGTGGCAGGGTCATATATATAATAATTTAAAAAAAGGACAAAAAGATTGACCAAAGCAAATTTCCTATTTGAAATAGGCACAGAAGAGATACCTGCTGACTATCTAAAACCTGCTGTCGAAAAGCTACAAGATAGCTTTACTACAGACCTAAAAGCGTATAATTTAAGCTATGACACTATGCAGACTTTTTCTACTCCACGCCGGTTAGCTATACGCATAATCGGGCTGGACAGCTCACAAGCAGACCAGACCATAGAGAAAAGCGGACCAGCTAAAAAAGCAGCTTACACAGACGAGGGGAAGCTAACCAAAGCTGGTGAAGGCTTTTTAAAAGGGGCAGGGGCAGAAGAAAAAGACATTTATATCCAGAATACCCCAAAAGGTGAATATATTGCAGTAAAAGTCTTCGTAAAAGGCAAAGAAACAGAGGATTTACTCCCTACGATGTGTCAGAATGCTGTGAGCCGAATAATTTTTCCAAAGACTATGAGGTGGGGGGGAGGTGACTTTGCTTTCGCACGCCCAATCCGCTGGTTTGTGACTTTATATGATCAGGGAGTTTTCCACTTTGAATTAAATGGTATCAAAGGAGACAGATTTTCGCAAGGCATCAGGTATCGCAGAGGACAGAACACTCATCAAATAGGTTATACAAATGTGTCTATCGCTGATCCTCTCTGCTATGAAGCTGCTCTCAGAGATTCTGGTGTCATAACTGACAGAAATGAACGTAAAGATATCATACAGCAACAAATCAATGCTATGGGTGATGTGCTAAAAGACGAGAGATTACTCGACACAGTGACGGACATAGTCGAGTTTCCCACAGCAGTCAGGGCTAGCTTTTCAGAGAATTACTTAGGACTGCCTCCGAAAATCATCACATCGACCCTGTCACAAAATCAAAAATATTTTAGCTGCACAGACGCTTCTGGAAATTTGACCAATGATTTTGTCTTTATCTCAAATGGCGACCCCGCTTGTGCGGATATTATCAGAGTCGGTAACGAAAAAGTGGTGAAGGCAAGGTTAGAGGATGCTCAATTTTACTTTACAGAAGACACCAAAAAGCCATTGGAAAGCTATGTGGAAAGGCTAAAAGAGGTCGTATTTCAAGCAGACTTGGGCACATTGCTGGAGAAGACAGAACGCATTTCTGCTTTGTGTGAAAATATAAGCAGTAGCCTAGATAGCATAGAGGAAAGCATTGTAGATATGATACAAAGAGCAGCACTGCTCGCAAAGGCAGACCTGGTCACTCAGATGTTAGGAGAAAAGGAATTCACGAAATTGCAAGGGTATATAGGCATGAATTACGCTCTGCTTTCAGGTGAGAACACAGAAGTCGCAAAGGCGATTTATGAACATTATATGCCTCGTGGTCAAAATGATGACCTACCAAGTGACCTTATGGGTGCAGTGGTGGCGATAGCAGACAAGCTGGACACTGTCTGTGGGATCATAGGTGTGGGTCTGATTCCCACTGGTTCTGCTGACCCCTTTGGGCTTCGTAGGGCTGCCAATGGCATAGTGCAAATCATAGATAAATACTCACTAAATCTATCTATATCTAAGCTGATAAACCAAAATTTCTCTATCCTAAAAGATAAAATAAAAGACCCAGAAAAGAGCAAAAAGATAGTCTCTGACTTTATAAAACAGCGTATAAAATGGTTGCTCGAAGAACTATATAAGGTCAGCTACGATGTTCTGGACTCTTTAGATATTTTTGAGTGGGACAATATCCCTCAGCTAAAAAACAGGGCGATAGACCTAAGTGGCTTTAAAGCTCAAAAAGAATTTGAAACATTGGTGATAGGCTATAAAAGGGTGAATAATATCTTGGAGAAAAACGTTAGTCCCTCTTTAGCTGTGAGACCAGACTTGTTGCTAGACGACCCAGAAAAAAAGCTATTTACCGAACTAAATCGGTCTAAAGAGGGTATCACACCACTTCTGGATAAAATGGCGTATAAAGAGGCTATGCAAGAGCTGCTACCCCTCGGAGCAGTGATAGATACCTTCTTTGAAAAAACTCTGGTGATGTGCGAGGATACCAATCTAAAAAACAACCGATTAGCACTATTAAAAGCGATAAAAGACCTTTTCTTGCAAGTCGCCGATATCAGCAAGATAAATTATGAGAATTAAATACTTCGTAGGGAAGGATACCTAGCGAAGCGAACATCGTTCCGCAACATCCGTGCGAAGCACAACTTCTTTTCCCCGTCCCTACGGGAAGGGGTGGCAGGCTTGCCTGACGGGGCAGGGGGATTAACATACGTCCGAGGGACACATTATCTTTTCCTGTTAGGGAATAAATATGGGTAGAAAACATCACACCCATATATAATTCCTATGGAATATTAATAGTATGTGCTACGCACGGATGTAAATATGGAGAGCAGGGACGCTCTCCGCTACTAGATCCGTTATTTTATTTTATGATTAGTAAAAGGAGCAATATATCAAAGAAATATTTTCTATCGATTGGCAAGACAATGCCTTCATTATCATCGACCAAACTAAACTGCCAAACACTGAGGATTATATCCAGATTGCTAGCTATGAAGCTATGATTCAAGCTATCAAAAACCTTGCTATCAGAGGTGCTCCTGCCATAGGCATAGCCGCCACTGCTGCTGTTTATCTAGCCCATCTCGAGCTCGAAAACCAGCCCGATTATACAGCCAATATGACCAAAGCTATAGACCAAATAGAAGCCAGTCGCCCCACAGCTGTAAACCTTTTTATAGCTACTGCAAAGGCACGAGAAATATTGCATAGTAACCCTACCACAGAGGCTTTTCGTGAGCAAGTGAACACCATCATGCGTTATGAATATCAAGCTTGCCAGAGGATGGCAGAAAACGGCTACCAAGCGATTCCGAAAAATTTCACTCGTTTTTTAACTCACTGTAACACTGGTTCACTCGCCACTTATGGCTCTGGCACTGCTCTGGGAGTTCTGAAAAAAATCGCATTACATAGAAGGATTGAAGTATTTGTAGATGAGACCAGACCACTATTCCAAGGGGCACGGCTAACTATGTGGGAGCTGATGAAATCGAACATAACTTGCACTCTGATAACCGATAATATGGCTGCTCACACGATAAAGACACATAAAATACAGGCTATCATAGTCGGAGCTGACCGTATAGCGAAAAACGGAGATGTGGCAAATAAAGTTGGCACTTATAACCTGGCAATCCTTGCCAAACATTTCAATGTCCCCTTTTATGTCGTGGCACCCAAAACTACCTTTGACCACACTATCGAGGCAGGCGATGATATCATAGTAGAGCAAAGGCTACCAGAGGAGATAACCACTATAAATGGCTATGCTATCCCTCCCCAAAAAACCCAGACCTTCAACCCTGCCTTTGATGTGACCCCAGCAGACCTCATCACAGAAATAATCACAGATTGAGCTTGTAGGGAAGGCAACCCTTTGCCTTCCGCAACATCCGTGCGAAGCATTCCTAATTTTCCCCGCTCCACCGGAGAGGGGTGGCAGTAAATAATGACAAGTGACAAAGGACAAATTACAAGTCATTTATATCTTGCCATTTGTAATTTCCAACGAAGATGGATGACGGGGTGTGGGTTTTTCGTCCGTGCGAAGCACACCAATTCCGTAGGGAACGATTACCTAAGCCTTCCGCAACATTCATCCAAAGGACACCAAGCTCATTACTATTTTTCCTGTCTTTCATCTACAAAAATTTCTTGACAAAAGACCCCTTATAAATTTA
>WRIO01000146.1 GCA_009782695.1 Candidatus Cloacimonadota bacterium | reverse complement strand
TTGTTTTCGATTTTTAACCATTTTGGATGCTTTTCGCTTTCTGCTCGTTAAGTGCCAATTTTATGCGTTTTAACGGGTGGCATAATTCCCCTCCAATTTGGAGGGGTGGCAACTTGTTGACGGGGTGGTTAAAAGCATATAGCCGTCCGAAGGACACATATTTCATTTCCCGTAGGGAAAGCAGCTCGGTAGAAATGTCTTACAAATCCAAAATTTCTCTTTCGCTTTCGAGACAGCAGAGCTGTCTCGAAAGCGAAAGAGAAGCATATGGTGGGCTATGGTTTTCTACCGAGCTATTATCCCATTGGGATATGGTGGTGTGCTACGCACGGATATTGTGCGGAACGATGTTCGCTTCGAAAAGATATTGCATATTTCACATCATCCACATTCTGCGGAGCAGACATATCATACACATCGGAGTGGAGAGCGGGACGCTCTCCGCTACTATCGTTCCCTACGATAAAACTCCCCCCATTTCGCGAAAAAAAAGGCAACTCATCATGAGCTGCCTTTTAGTGTATCTACTAAATCGTTATATCTTCGTCTTCACGACAGGGTGTTCCACCCATGTTTGTATTCGTGGAGGCAATATCACTTCTTCTTCTTCTGGTTCAGGTTCTGGCTCTTCTTCTTCTTCTTCACCGTTATGCACCATAAAGTCTTCTGGGGATATATTATTGGCATTTTGGTGTTTGTTTGGGTCGAGCAGACCTTTTGTGGCTGGTTTACTTGCAGGCACAGTGATAGTAGTATTTGCCCAGAGGTGGACCGTTGGGCTCATATTTATCGGGTCTGGCGATTTATCGACACCGCTGTATGTGATTTTACCGGTCGAGACTATATTTATCTCAAAGTCAGATAAGAGATGTCCGTCTATCTTGACATCTGGATTCTCGATAAACAGTGTAAAAGGATATGGTATCTTCCAGTTTGCATTAGCAGGACTCATCATCATATTATGCCCACTTACTTGCACGATACCAGAAGGGATTGGAGGGCATATAACCACATTACCACTTGCTTCGATATCAGCTCGAGACACATGTAAGAAGTGATTCATATCAAGCTGTGAAGGGAACTGGTGCATATTTTTACCGCTATTGTTGTTCGCCACATTCATAGTGATGCCATTTGCCTCTATCCGAATCCATAAGGCGCCAGCAGGCAAACCGGTGAGGTCAAGTGTCATGGGTGAGTCCCCGTCTCCACTGCCTGTATCCATAAAGCTACCACCATAGCCCATAAATACTTCTGTGGTAGCAGTATAAGCAGTGGCATCATTGTCTGTGATGGTCACACTGGAAATCACTCTGAAGATGCTGTTGCCATCGTGATCTAATCCGTCACGCACTATGGATAGTGAATGATCTGGTTGATCCACGAAGATACGGCTTTCACCGAAATTCACTGTATCCATCATTTCCGGGTTGTTGTGAAATTCACTTACAGCCATTTCAGCTTGTGAATTTGCTAAATGCCTTACTTCTTGTGAGTAATCTAAATCTTTAAGTTCATCTTTTGATTTTTGTTGTCTGCCCATTGTATGTATCGATACTGTGATCACGACAGCCATTAGGGCAAGCACTGCTATTATAGCTCTTGTTCCCATTTTATACCCCCTTTTGTATTTTAATTTATTGCTAAGTTTTTAAAGCCACGCCAGAAAGTGATAGGATAGCGTAGCATACTATCTACATCTGTGTCATGGTTAAATGTGGTAAATATTAAGTTTGTTTGACAATACCCGATAGAAGAGATAGCACCAGGGTTCGCAGCTATATCTAGCTGATTCCCCTCGAAGTCAATATAAGTAAATATATCATTGTTAGCTATAAAAAACGGTGCAGAATCAAATATGACGGCTCCATTTTCTGTGACTTCTATCTGGTATTGGTTTGGTGACCCGACTACTCTGATTTCAAACAGGTCAACAGTAGCTACATAAGGGTCTTTTGCAGAACGATAAGAGAACTTATCAGGTCCTGCAGCGGTGATGATATCCATACCGGGACCAGCAGTCGCCATGTGCGCACCGACATTTTCTAGATAAGCTCTGTCGAGAACATCGACAACATGCTGGGCATGTGTTTTCATGTTAAACATCATGTCCATATTAAAATTGTTTCGTTGAACATTAAATATTGTATAGATGATAGTGATCATTATCAACGCACCAGCTATCATCGCACCTATTACATCTATAATTGCTGTCATTTTTTCCTCCTAATCGTGGTATGTGATGACCTTGTTGTATTGTGAGTCTATCAAACGGCCAGTTCCCGATTCAAACAAATTTATTCGCGACCAGCTACCTACTGTCCCAACCTTCCATTCATTGTCACCTTTGACCACCAGCACCTCTCCAGCTACCAAGACGCTGTTTGTCTCACTGGGGTTTGTAGTATAAGTTGCTGTGTTAAAATACCAAGTCCTCAGTAATACACTGTATTTGACTCCGTTTATTTCTGTCTCATGATGATAAACGCCCATAGTAGGCATTGGGTGTTCCAAAAATACTTCTTTGATAGTTTTAGCACCTCGCAAGACATCATTTTCATACTTTTGCAGTATATAGTCCACATAATAATCTGCCTGAGTGATATAAGCTGTCCTGGCAAAATCTTCGCTTTCTGTCACTATATTTTTATTTAAGGTCAAGATAACCGTCGCAAATAATATCAATGCTAAGATGATCATCACCATTTGTCCTAAATTCATTTATCCTCCTGGATATTTGTTTTTACTTAGTTATTGTATCCTAATCTTTGTTTACTTGATAGTCGTAAAGACTATACCGTCTAAATTCCCTGCGTTTATCATCACTGTGCCTGTGATCTCTATCTTCCCATCCAAGACACCATTTTTCATGCTTTCGCCTCTGATAGTGAGAGAAGGGTTACCTGCGAAACCGACAAAAGTAAACTTCCCCTTGTCGTTAGTGATAGAATTGCCTGGGTTTAACGGTTTATTTATGATAAACCCCGACATCAGTTCTGTGTCAATATTTGCGAGGTTTTTACCAGCACCGCCCAATGACTGCGGCATAGCATACCATGACTGTGACTGTCCAAGCATACGAGCTATTTCGAGCTTCATCGCATCACGTGGCACTTTGTCTGAAAAATTATCAAACATCACAAAAACGCCTACAAGTGCTGCCAGGCAGATGATAATACCCAAAATGATAAACAACATCTGTGTTTGTCCCATTTATATACCCCCTTTTTGTAATTCTTTCATACCATATATTTTAGAAAAAAGCATTTCACACTTACTGTTTTATATGTGTTTATACTCCTTCTACCCATATTATTTTTATATTCACAAAAATCTAATAATAAAACTCTTGTTTAGAATTTTGTTACACTATATTTTTTGAGAATATTACCGCTTTTTTTTACTAAAAACTACTTTATTTTTTGAAGGATTTTTGTCAAGAGATTTTTAATTTATATCAAAATGGACATCTAGTTTTTCGTGAAAATATTCTTTTTGGATTGAAATCCGCTGGTAGGATACCTTTATTTCTAATTTCTAATTTATAATTTCTAATTTTTCTAGGCGAATCCCCGTATTTTTTTGAGTATATTTACCTGCACATTTGGTGGCACTTTTTCGTAGCAGCTGTATTCCATAGTAAAAATAGCACGCCCTTGGGAAAGTCCTCTTACAGTGGAAGCATAGCCAAAGAGCTCATTCATGGGTATCTCGCATACGATCTCTTTTTTGAGCATTTGGTTTTTGACCTCCAGAATTTTGCCTCTTTTTGAGTTTATATCCCCTATCAGGTCACCGAGCGACTCTTCTGGGGTGATGATACTCACCAGCATAATAGGTTCTAATATCACAGGGTCTGCTTGCTGCACAGCTTTGGAGATAGCCATACTTGTGGCTATTTTAAAAGCTGTATCTGTGCTTTCGCCGGGGTGATAATCTATCTCTTTTATCTGTAAAAGTATATTTTCGATATTTCCTGACACCAGCGGCCCATCTCCACAGGAATTATACGCAGTTTCGACCACTGCCTGCTCTATTTCCTCCGGTATATCCTCTGTGTCACAAAGCACTTCCACCTTTACCTTTTCTTTGTCTGCTGCGATAGAAGAATATAGAGGCATCACTAGCACTTTTACCTTCGCATAAAGTATCTTGCCACCCATATCCCGCTTAAACTCTTCTGTGATCTCCATCGACTTATTTATAGTCTCTTTATATGAAACCTGTGGGATACCAGAATTTACAGAAATGCTAAACTCTCTGCGTATCCTTTCAAGCA
>WRIO01000145.1 GCA_009782695.1 Candidatus Cloacimonadota bacterium | reverse complement strand
TTTATCATAAATACTATCTAAGTCGAAGGCTAATTGTTTATACTCTTTGAGTAGCAATAAATGTGGGTGTTTACACTCATATATCTGTTCCAAAATGGTGAGATTTTCATTCAAAAGAGGTTGCTGCGAAAGATAATTCATAGACAGACCATTGGATATAACGATATTTCCTGTGTCGGAGTGCTCCTGACCCGATAGGATTTTAAGTAGTGTAGATTTACCACTGCCGTTCACACCCATCAGACCTATCTTGTCGCCTGTCATTATCCCAAACGAAGTGGCATTAAATAAGGTTTTATCGGCGTATTTTTTAGAAATATTCTCTGCTGTGATTATTTTCTTTACCTCTCGAAAAATAACATATTTATCACGATGATGTAATATTTATGAAAATGTAATATCCCTCAAAAAATAATTGGTGGAGGTGGCGGGGATCGAACCCGCGTCCAAAGATATGTCAACTACCAAGTCTACATGTTTAGTTGTTTTATTATCTCGATAACATTTATAAAACAATCAAAATTTGATGTCATCCAGTCTGTAAATGTCCTCCGAACTACCAGACACTCGTCCAAAGTAGCGACAATATATGACAATCTTTTCAAAGCGTGTCGCCATCTTTTAAAGACCGTGGCCGCTTACGCAGCCATTAATAAATTATCGTTTCCGATTATGTTTCTCAACCGTTTTTTAGGAATAGGTTAACTCATCCACATGCATCAATAATCCACTACATCCCTGTCGAAACCAAGCACCCCCAATTATCTTTATTTAGAACTGGTGCCAATAATAAAAAAACGACTTTTTTGTCAAGGGAAATTGGAATTCTCTTAAAAATCGTAGGGAACGATGCCTAGCAAAGCGAACATCGTTCCGCCTCATCCGTGCGAAGCACACTGCTTAATTCCCCTACAATTTGGAGGGGTGTCAACTTGTTGACGGGGTGGTAAAGCTTTCCATTCCATATTGACTAACATTCTTCGTCATTCAGAGCGAAGCGAAGAATCCAAAACAATATTCCTCCGTCCGAAGGACACTGCTCTACCTTTCTGATAAAAATAACTTTCGTGTTAAATTTTAAAAATATTCTTTATATCTCCTTATGTAGCAATGCGTTAATCTAACCCAGAAGCAAGTTTCATCGGGCAAGGTCAGACCTGCTCCGATGAAACTTGCTTGCCATCTGTGCTAACACATTATAATCTATGGAGATAGAAAACTTTTTAAGGATAAAAAACGGAAAAGTTAAAAAATAGACAGATCAGTGATAAAGACAAGAGAACTTTACTATTTCGTTAAAATTTCCGAATAAACCTAAAATTCCCTTGACAAAAAAATAGGTTTTTAAAACCTTGCTTTAATCTATAAATAAAGAGGGATTTATGAATAATGAAGATAAAGTATTAGCACTTAGGCAGCGCCGGGCAAAAGCCTATTTAGGTGGTGGTGAAAAGCGGATAGAAGACCAGCACGCAAAGGGTAAACTCACAGCGAGAGAGAGGATATCACGACTGCTTGACCCAGATAGCTTTGAAGAGTTTGATATGTTTGTCACCCACAACTGCACGAACTTTGGTATGGAAAAACAGAAGTTTGACGGTGACGGCGTGGTAACTGGTTTCGGCACTATCGAAGGTCGTATCGTCTATGTCTTTGCCCAAGATTTTACTGTGGTGGGTGGCTCGCTGTCAAAGGCTCATGCAGACAAGATATGCAAAGTGATGGACACTGCTATGAAAATAGGAGCACCATTTATCGGATTAAATGACTCAGGTGGTGCCAGGATACAAGAAGGTGTGGATGCTTTGGCAGGCTATGCAGAAATATTTTATCGCAATGTGCAGGCAAGTGGGGTGATACCGCAGATTTCTGCTATCCTCGGTCCTTGTGCTGGTGGCGCTGTTTACTCCCCTGCTATTACCGACTTTATTTTTATGGACAAGAAAAATTCTTATATGTTCGTGACTGGTCCAAAAGTGGTTAAAACTGTGCTAAATGAAGTGATAAGCACCGAAGATTTAGGCGGAGCAAAGGTGCACGCAGGTAAAAGCGGTGTGGCACAGTTTATCACAGAAAACGAAGAAGAAACGATAGAAATGATTCGTAAATTAGTCACCTTCTTACCTGCGAACAACATGGAAAACCCTCCTACTGTGGTCTGCACAGACCCCGTGGATAGATATATCGAAGAGCTGAATACCTTTATCCCTGATAATTCAAACAAGCCTTATGATATGTATGATATCATAAACTCTATCGTCGATGACGCAGAT
Organism: Candidatus Cloacimonadota bacterium; assembly: GCA_009782695.1. GTDB lineage: Bacteria > Cloacimonadota > Cloacimonadia > Cloacimonadales > WRIO01 > WRIO01. The sequence goes on along the minus strand of WRIO01000145.1, from coordinate 2,019 downwards.
TTTTTGGAAGTGTCAAAGGCTTTCGCAGCAAATATCATAGTTGGGTTCTGCCGTTTAAATGGCAACACAGTCGGCATCATAGCCAATCAACCAAAAGTTTTAGCAGGCGTGCTAGATATAAATGCTTCTGTAAAAGCAGCTCGATTTGTGAGGTTTTGTGACGCTTTTAATATACCACTTTTGGTGCTAGAAGATGTGCCTGGTTTCTTGCCCGGCTCGAATCAAGAGCACAACGGGATTATCCGTCATGGAGCTAAAATGTTGTATGCCTTTGCAGAAGCAACTGTTCCAAAAGTCACCGTGATCATCCGCAAGGCTTATGGCGGGGCATATTGTGTGATGAATAGTCGGCACATGGGTGCAGATGTGGTATATTGCTGGCCCTCAGCAGAGATAGCAGTGATGGGACCGAGTGGTGCAGTGGAGGTAGTGTTTAAAAACGAAGTAAGTGCTGCTGCCGACCCAAAGGCAATGATGCAGGAAAAGGAACAAGAGTATAGAGATAAATTCGCAAATCCATACACAGCCGCCAACAATGGTTATATAGATGACATCATAGAGCCACGCCGAACACGGTTTAGATTGATTCGTGCCTTTGAAATGCTCGCTACTAAAAAAGTGCTAAATCCACCGCGTAAACATGGAAATATACCGCTATAAAAGGCTTGTTTATGAGAAAAATATTAATATCACTTTTATTTTTTAGCTTGTTTGCTGTAATCGCTGCGGACACACCTTCTCCTATCGAAAATAGAGTTTTGGAGATTGTTGCTAGCGATATAAGTCTAGAAAAGATATCGGAAAAACTATACATACCTCTCGAAATATTGAGAGCTAGTTTAAACTTGAACGAAAAAGACAGTTCAAATGATAAAAAGACGCTTTATGAGTTTGAAGTCGAATGGACAAGAGTAATAGACTTATATTATGAATATCACGAACTATACCCCTCTACGACATTGGAAGAAGCTTGCAAAAAGTTGCAAATTCCTTATAAGAAGATAGCTGTTTATCTTAATGTTGACCCTCGCAACAAGGAGTTTAGAACTAAACCATTGTCATTCTTTCAAAAAGAAACTCTCGACATATTAGATTTGCGAGAAAAGTTCAACGAGGATATGCTAGATTACAGCTCTATTATGATTATTTTAGCTATGATAATGACCTTTATTGCATTGCTGATAATTGCCTTTGCATTGGCTAGAATGGCTGCTTTAGGTAAAAAAATGAATAAAAAACAGACTATCGAGGTTTCCACTCCGATAGGTCAAGTGGTTTTAGAAGACAATGACTGCCTAAACAGCGATGTGGTGGTGGCAGTAGTGGCGGCGATAGAAAGATACCGAGCCACTAAAATGAAGGACAGCCAGATAATGCTCACTTGGAGAAGGACGAATGTCAGCTGGTGGCGATTGTCGAGTAAACTACAAATGCCAAATGTTCGGTATCACAATTTCAGAAAATATTAAACGAGGTAAAAATGAAAAAATACAATATGAAAATAAATGGCGTCAGTTACGATGCACAAATAGTAGAATACAATAAATATAATGCCAAAGTCGTAGTGAATGGGATAGAATTTGCTGTGGAGTTTGGAGATGATGAAGATATCACATCTCCTGTCCACTTTATCGGAAACACCCAAAAACCAACGCCTGAACCAAAAGCTCAGACAGAAAAACCCGCAGAACCAAAACCAAACGAGCCCTTAGTGTCCAAAGTAACACCTCCTCCGCCTGTCAAAAGCGATGGAAACCTAAAACAAGTGAAAGCACCTCTGCCCGGCACCGTGAATGAAATCAAAGTGGAGATAGGGCAAACCATCGAAGAGAATGACGCAGTGGTTATCTTGGAAGCCATGAAAATGGAAAGTGAGATTTGCACAGAATATGGTGGTGTGGTGCGGAATATCCTGGTCAATAAAGGGCAAAATGTCACTGATGGGCAAGTAATGATAGAGATAGAGTAGATAAGTAAATTAGAAATGTGGTGTGCTTCGCACGGAGGAAATATCCCCTG
>WRIO01000144.1 GCA_009782695.1 Candidatus Cloacimonadota bacterium | reverse complement strand
TGCTAAAGCAGGAATAAAAGCAGGCGATGTGGTGCTATCGATAGAAAGACAAAACCTAAAAACTGTTAGCGATTATGACAGGATCATCGAAAAAGCTGCGAAAGAAAATAGAAAATCGGTGCTGGCTCATATAGTTTCCAGAGATGGAATATATCGATTTATCCCGATAAATATAGAATAAGGGAGTTGCTCCGCATAATATAATAGAATATAAAAAATGCCGTCTTTTTACATAGATTTTAACGAAGTTATGACCACTTTTGAAGTGATGGGAGAAGAGTATCATCACATCGCAAATGTGTTTCGGCATAAAATAGGTGACATATTAGCACTTACGAACGGTAAAGGACTAATAGCAAATGCTAGCATAACTGCTATCAGCAAAAAATCACTGACCATAAAGATAAATGATTGTCATTTTACTCCCCAAACCTCTCCTAAAGTCGCTTGTGCATTCTCGCTTTTGAAAGGCAAAAATGACCTATTGATAGTCGAAAAGCTAACAGAATTAGGGGTGCAAGACCTATTTCCGATGCAAACAGAGTATTCTGTTAAACTCTCGAAGGAAAATACAATAACCAAAATGATGTCAGCAGCTATATCAGCTATCAAACAATGCAATAATCCATATCTGCCGAATATACACACTATATTAGGGCTTGAACAAGCCCTCAAAATTATGCGAGAAAAAGGGTATAAACCTTTATTAGCCTCTGAAAAGCAACCTGATAAAAGTTTGTGTGAACTGCTGGCTTCTGATGATTTTAGTAATAAAGATATCTGCATGATCATCGGTCCAGAAGGTGGTTTTAGTGATAAAGAATTTGAGTTTTTTGATAAAGATCAAATCCAGCAAGTTACCCTGCACCATAATATTTTAAGAGCAGAAACAGCTGCTATCTGTGCCGTCTCGCAGGCATGGGCATTTTCAAAAATGTAGCGGAGAGCGTCCCGCTCTCCATATCATAAATAATATGGAAAATCTAAATATAAAAATAGTAAAAACAGCCCCGATTGACCAGCTGATAGAGCTTTACAAAGATGCAGGCTGGTGGTGTGATGAGAATGACAGTGCAGACCCACAATTTATCCAAAAAATCATAGAAGGTTCTTTTTGCTTCGTAGTAGCGTTTTTGGAGGACAAAATCATAGGAATGGGAAGGGCAATCAGCGATAGTGTGTCTGATGCTTACATCCAGGATGTCGTTGTATTAAATGAATTTCGAGGTCAACAAATTGGCGTGCTAATAATGGACACCATCATCGCATATTTGAAAGCAAATGGTATATCTTGGATAGGGCTAATTAGTGAACCAAAGGCAGTGTCTTTTTACCAGCGATACGGCTTTAAGGAAATGAAAGACTATGTCCCTTTTAAACTAGAGGAAGGACAGTAAATGGCACAGGTCGATAAAACGATAGACCAGAAGCTGAAGCCACTTACTTTTGAGGAGCTAGACCTTGTGAGTGATTTTATGGCGAGATACCCCGATGAAAATTGCGATTTTAATATCACTATACTCTTTTCGTGGGGAATGTATTACCAAATAGAATACGCTATTCACTGCGATAGATTGATATTGTTTAATCCAAAATATGCGTTTTTACTTTTCCCTGTGGGTGAGTGGTTGACAGCCGAAGAGCTTCACACTTTAAACAATTGCTGTAAAAAAATCAATAAAAAAGCAGATATATTGGTGGTTCCAGAAGAATATGTCCAAAATACACCGAACTTATCGGAATACTTTACCATAGAGACAAATGAAGATTGGAATGACTATGTGTATCTCACAGAAAACCTCGTAAATTTATCGGGGAAAAAGCTTGCGAAAAAGAAAAACTTGATAGCCCAGTTCAAAACGAACTATCCAAAATATAGGTTAGAAAAAATCGAACCGAAAGACACTCAAGAGATTATGGAGTTTTCACTCTTTTGGAAATCTACGCACGACAGTGATGATAGTAATTTAGAAGCAGAGTTTGAGGCTATGAAGTATGTGCTAAATAACTGGGAAAAACTCCCCTGTCAAGGCATAAAGCTATATGTGGAGGACAAATTAGTTGCTTTCTCTGTTTTTAGTCCTCAGACCACAGAAATGGCAACAGTTCACTTTGAAAAATATGATATGAGTATCAAGGGTGCAGGGCAAATGATTAATTATGAAACAGCCAAATATTTGCTGCCTGATTTCAAATATATAAACCGTGAACAAGATATGGGGCACGAAGGGATACGCCAAGCAAAGCGATCATACCAGCCGTTACGCCAAGTGCCTGCCTACCGGTTAAAAAGCAAATAGGAGGAGAAATATGCATATCACAGCGATAATTCCCGCTCGTTATGGCTCGACCCGTCTGACCTGCAAACCTCTTAGGTTGATAGCTGGGAAGTCACTGATTCAAAGGGTTTTTGAGGCTACGATAAACACAGGACTATTCGACCAAGTGATAGTCGCTACTGACCATTTAGATATTATGTCTCACCTGAAAACATTCGGTGCAGATGGAGTGATGACAGACCAAAACCACCAAACCGGCACAGATAGGATAGAAGAAGTCGCTCGAGGTTTACAGACAGATTTGATAATCAATGTGCAGGGCGATGAGCCTTTTATCTGCAAAGAGCCACTACGACAAATCATTTCTGCTTTTGATGACCAAAAAGTGCAGGTCACCTCCATCATGAGCCTTTTTACAAATCCCCCTGATATCTATGACCCTTCTTGTGTAAAGGTCGTGGTAGATATTCACAATGACGCTATATATTTTTCCCGCTCTGTCATCCCTTTTGATAGAGATAATGTAGGTGACGCACTGTATTACAAGCACTTCGGGGTGTATGCTTACCGCCCTGATATGTTGAAAAAATTTGTCTCTTTACCCGCTGGAACACTCGAAAAAATAGAAAGATTAGAACAACTGAGATTACTGGAAAATGGCTATAAAATAAGGATGGTTCTAACAGAATATGAAGGGATAGGGATAGACACGAAAGAAGATATAGAGAAAGCAGAAAAAATGCTCTCGTAGCGGAGAGCCTCCGGCTCTCCATATCCTATTGCGATGGAAAAATCTTTCGTAGGGAAGGCTTACCCCGTCATTCTGAACAAAGTGAAGAATCCAGAATATTTTCATTCGTCCGCAGGACACTATATCAGCTCCGTAGGGGCGTAATGTTGGTAGAAAAACGAACCTACTAAACAAAACCCTCGCCAATCAAAACAGCTCTGCTGTTTTGATTGGCGAGGGAGAAAACATTAGGGTATATTGCGTTTCTACCAACATAACGCACCTAACGGGAATAAAAAAAAATGTGTGCTACGCACGAACATATTTCCCACACCCCGTCAGGCTAGCGCCTGCCACCCCTCTCCGCTGCTAACATTTTCGACTTGGCATAACATACAGATAAATAATGTGTTAAATGAATATATATTTAATAAAAATCAAAATTTTTACTTGACAAAAAGTCTCCTTAAAATATTGTGGTTTAATATGTTACGCATATAATTAAAACAAAATAAAAAAGGAGACTAAATGGTCAATATCCCAAAATCCGAAAACATTGATTTTTGTCAAGTGAAAAATTCTGAAATGTCATTATATTCCTTTGACAAATATATGTTATTTTTAAAAATCAAACAGAACCTGAAAAGAGCTAAAATCACTAAAAGGTGTGGGCTCCAGCCAAATGAAATTATTATGCATTATTTTAATAGCATAATTATCAGACCAAAATCATTGAATGATGGATTAGTGCGCTCGAATGCGAAACGCTATCAGACAGCCATTCACGATTTTTTAAACAATCCTAATTATAACTACCGCAAATTACTAACTTATACTGCAAAAATGTATTCCGTGCTGCATCCTGCTAAAGAAGGTGATTCGAGTTTGCTGCTCATTGATGATACTGCAGTTATTAAGACAGGGAAATCAGTCAATGATATTGCTAAGTTTAAGGACAATACAAAAAAAACAAAGTTTTATGGGTATCAGGGTGTGATGTGTACTTTAATTAATGGTCGAACTAATATTCCTATCGATTTTACTTTAAAAATAGGGCAAAAACAACTATACGGGGGTAAAAAAGGTAAATATGATACTAACACTCATACCTTTGGGCGAAGAAAAGAGGCTAGACAAACGAAGACTCAAATAGTTAAAGGATATCTAAAAAGAGTTTTAAAACACCGTTTCAAAATAGATTATGTTTTATGGGATTGCGCGTATAATAACAGTGAAATGCTAGATTTCATCAATGCAAAAATGATACCAAAAGGTATTCATCTGATATCAGCGCTGAAAAAAAG
>WRIO01000143.1 GCA_009782695.1 Candidatus Cloacimonadota bacterium | reverse complement strand
AATGACGGCGAGAGGTCGTAGATGGTGTGTAAACTGGATTCTTCGCTACGCTCTGAATGACGGCGAGAGGTCGTAGATGGTGTGTAAACTGGATTCTTCGCTACGCTCTGAATGACGGCGAGAGGTCGTAGATGGTGTGTTAATTTCCCTTCACATCGTAGGGGATATCGTCCCGATGCCCGTATATTTATTTTCGTATTAATTTGGAGGGGTGGACTATAAATATAATGACAAGCGACAAAGGACAAGTTACAAGTCAAGGGTATTTTGTCATTTGTAATTTCCAACGAAGTAGGTGGACGGGGTGGTTTGACTAATTTCATCGTGTGTAGCACACATTATTTGACACGAAGTGTCCTCAACGACAAACGAAGTTTGTCCTCAATGAGCGAAGCTCCTCAACGACAAGCGAAGCTTGTCCGCAACTGTCCGAAGGACACCTCTACGCCGTTGCCCTCTTTATAATAACTTTCCCTATCATATTGATCACTGCTGTAGTCAGAAAAAGCAACAATCCTAAATGCACTAATGACGACAAGTGTATGGGATTTGTGGCTTCCGAAAATTCATTTGCTAGCACACTTGCCAGAGTGCTAGCGGGGTCAAAGATACCCTTTGGCATCAGGTTTCTGTTGCCTATGACCATAGTAACAGCCATTGTTTCGCCTAATGCACGACCTAAGGAAAGCAAGATTCCTGCAAATATACCCGACCGACAATACGGCAAGATAACATTTTTTATCACTTCATAGCGGGTGCCACCCATAGACAACCCTGCTTCTTTTAGATCATTTGGCATCATGGAAATCACTTCACGACCGATAGAAGCCGCATAAGGTATTATCATAATAGCTAATATAATAGCCGAAGTAAACATACCAAAGCCTATCGGGGCTACATGTAAAATATTGGCTTTGTATAAATAGAGTTGCAACGCACGAAAGGCGGGAACAAACACAAAAAGTCCCCACAAACCATAAATGATGGAGGGTATCCCAGCCAGCAACTCGACCATACTTTTTAAAAAGGTGGACACAGCTCCTTCGCGATAGCATTCTCCTAAAAAAACTGCTATTGCCAGAGAAAATGGCAATGATATAGCGAGGGCTAAAAAAGATGTAATCAGTGTGCCAACCAGAAAAGAAAGCCCTCCATAAGTATGAGTGGTTGGGTTCCACACATCTTTTGTGTAGAACCCAAATCCGAACTCTTTTAATGAAGGCAATGATTGGTATATCAAAGTGCAAAACATACCGATAAACAGTAGAATTACAAGCGATGATATAAAAGTAAGGCTATACTTAAAAAAGCGATCTGCCATTAAATGTAACCGATTTTAATATATCCTTTCCCACTTTTTGTGCTGCCTCTGGCAGTGGAGCATAATGCAAATCAGCTGCGAACTTCTGACCGTCTGTGATCATCCATTCTACCATTTTTACAGTTGCTTTTGCTTGGTCGATATTCCTTTTCTCATAAGCTTGCTCTTTGAAAAGGATAATCCATGTAAAACTACTGATAGGATAGCCTTGTGCATGTGCAGTGTCTACCAAAGATACTTTAGCATTGGCTGGTATCTCGACATTGGCAGAATAGCTTACTGTCTCCATAGTTGGAGTGATGAAATTGCCAGATTTATTACGGACATCACCATAAGGGATATTGTTGCTCAATGCATATATCAGCTCGACATAACCGATAGCACCTTCCATACCTTGTATAGTTTCAGCCACACCAGGATTACCTTTTGCGCCGATACCAACAGGCCATTGCACAGCTGTTCCACAGCCTACTTTGTCAGCCCAAGTCTTATTCACTTTGGTCAAATAGTCTGTAAAGATAAAGCTAGTTCCCGAACCGTCTGAACGAGATACAACTGTGATAGGTAATTTAGGTAACTTCACACCAGGATTAAGGTCAGCTATCTTTTTGTCGCTCCAATCTTTTACATTACCCATAAAGATATCTGCTATAAGGTCGCCGGTGAATTTCAATCGAACATTGTTTTCCAGCTTTAGGTTATAAGTCACCACCACTGCACCGAGGCAAGTGGGGACATGCAGTATAGTCTCACCTGACTTCTCTTCTACATCTGCTGCCACGATAGCATCTGTGCCACCAAAATCTGTAGTTTTTGCTATCAACTGATTGATACCACCACCAGAGCCTATGCCTTGGTAGTTTACGCGCACTTGTGAATTGCTATAATCGTCAAACATGCGACTATAGAGCGGTTGCGGGAATGTAGCACCTGCACCCATAAGGTCGATGGTCTGAGCAAAACACCCCACGCCCACTATCATCATACCTACTAATAATATAAGAATCTTTTTCATCGATTCCTCCTTTCTTTTTGTTAAACTTATGAGTGCAAACTTTCTGAAAGCCTTTTTTTTTGCAAGTTTTCTTACAGTTAATGTTATGTTAAGCCTGTGTAAAGACAGAACATCAAGTATAAAAAGGAAAAAGGTAGTTTGCTACGAGACAAAGATCGATTTAAACAGAGTAGCTAGTTTTTGGTAGATGTTGGCTCTCTCTCGAAAATGTGTATTTTTGTAAATTCTGGTTTTGTGATTCTTGCCAGAAACAGCCTTGTGAAGCGGGTCGCGCTCCCCAATATCCGAAGGGAACAGATATTTATGCCTAGCTCAAATCATTTACTTTTAAAAAATGCTTGACAAAAAAACTTATAGCGATATTTTAGGCTACGCACCGAGTGTAAGGCTCTAAACTGCTCTGGCACGAGTTTTACACCGCTGGGTATATCGGGAAACTGATATGCCTCCCGAGTTTGGAAAGGTGAACACCATATATTCCACTCTCATAATATAATAAAAAAAGGTATCTGCATAAAGTCAGAAATTTAACAGCCTTTATCGATTATAACATGGAGGAAATATGAGAAATATTCTCAAAACATTTGCGATGACAGTGATCATCGTTAGCTTACTTTTTATCACAGCTTGTGATGAAAGGACAACCAAAGAAAAAGACCCAGGTCCGGGTCACCAACCACCAGCACTGTCAAACACCCCTGATATTGTGGTAGAAATCAATTTTAGCTTGTTAGAAGCAAGCGAATTGACGATAGATTATCAGGGAAATCAAGTGAAAGCTATTACCTTACCCGATCTGATAGATTTAGAGGAAATAGCCGAACTTTATTCGTATCAAATAGTTGGGGCTGACGGGTTTTCACCTCGCACCGCAAGCCAAGGTGGCTATGATCTGGTGTGGGATGACTTTGCGACAGGCTATCTGATAAAGACAGATTCGACATCTTATCGCACTTATTACCCTGCTTTTTCAGAAGTTGGAAATAATGGTTTCAATGTCAAAAACCCTGCAATATTCAATCTTTACCGCTCGATAATAGTCGAAAAGATAGATGGTGAAAGTGTTGTCTTTGAGCTGAATATCCTTGATGTAGTTCAGGTTGATGAGCAGGACGCTTACCGTCTGCAAGATTTGATAACCCCTTATGTCTCAGATACTCCTGCTGAAAATGAGTATTTTTTTGTAGATCACACAGGTGATTTTGCTCGCGAACCTATATCTTGGGCTATGATGACGGATGGTGTATTTATCATAGAGACAGGTAGAACCTTCTTCCCGAATTTTAACGAGGGGTGGAATAGGTTCCGAAACTTGCAAAAAATCTATATAAGCGGACCTGATACAGATATATAACCAATTATTTATTCGTAGGGAACGATGTTCGTTTCGCAAGGCATAGTTCCCTACGATTGGAATGAATATTATCAAAAATCCTTTTAAGTTATATATATCTGCTATTTTTCTCTATTTACTATGCACTAATCTGTTTTCAAAAACAGACACACCCCCCGACAGCACAAAGTCACTTCGTTTTGAGATGGAGGCTATGCGAGTCGTAGCCAGTAGCGAATCAGAGTCTATCGGTAAAATCAGTAAAATATACATCGCAGAAAATCTACAAGCAGAGCAGCTAAACCTATCCTCCCTACTAAAAAATGTGCCCGGTGCAAGCATCAGCACAGGGAGCAGGGGCGAGAGTAACTTGCGAATACGCGGTTTCAAGCGAGAGAATGTCAAGATCATGATAGACGGTAGAGAGGTGAATGGCGGCTATTTCGGCTATGTGAACCTGTCAGAATTACCGATTTTTGATGTGTCGGAAGTGCAGATGGTGAAAGGTGCTGTGTCGGCATTATACGGTGCAAATTCCAGTGGTGGCGTAGTGAATTTTATCAGCCGCAAGCCAGATGATCAGTCGTGGTTGACCCTGAAGCAGTCTGTAAAGAGAAATGCCACCTTTACCTCTCAGGTCATCACAGCTCACGACTTTGACAGCTGGGAC
>WRIO01000142.1 GCA_009782695.1 Candidatus Cloacimonadota bacterium | reverse complement strand
AGCAGGCTTCCTGTTTTTTCTTTTTCTTACTTTATCTACACTACAAGATAAAAATAACATAACGAATAGAAAAATAAGGCTTTAGAGTGGGAAAATAACTTCGGGGGAATATTTCTCATATTTCTTTCCTATCGTCTTATATTACAACATGTTTGAGAAAGCAACAAGCAAGCACCATCGGACGAGGTCGCACCTAGTCCGATGAAACTTGCTTGGTGCTCGCTTTATTTTATTATTTTATAGGCAGTTACGCCACGAAAAATTTGAAATTTTTGGAGAAGTTGTTATGGTAGGGATGGTAGCCTCTTGCCTTCCCTAGGATAGTGTAGTAAATAATTCTGATAAACCTAAATTGCATTTCCTATACCTTTAAAAAAAGTTTTAAAATAACTAAAAAAAACTCTTGACAAAAAAACAGCTTTAAAATAATTTGGTTTATAGTATAAATAGTGTGATAAAAAGACTTCATAATAAATTTTCGATAAAGGAGAGATGCCAAATAGGGGGTGCAAAAAAGCGATTGGGTTTATCAGAATATGAGCTTGATTTGGATTGTTTCTTCATGCTTCCGGTTTTGCTGAAAAGTGATTATTAAAAAAGTCTCAAAAATAAAAAATAACAAATTCAGGAGGATTAGTTTTGAAAAAAGCTCTAATCTTCTTCTGTGTGCTTTTATGGGTTGCGTCCTTATTTGCAGCACAGAGGTTTGTGGTGGGTGAAGTTTACACACAATCGTGGTGTGTATACTGCCCGAATGCGCGGTCGGCGTTGAAAACAGTAGCGGACAATGAATCAGATTTTCCATTTTTTATTCCGCTTATATGGCAAGGCGATACAGCTTATGCCAGCCCAGGATATTCAGCTCGTGGTTCTTTATACGGGTTTAGTGGTATCCCTCATGTTCGTATGGGAGGAAGCAATCAAATTGGTAACTACACAAGTATCCCTCAGTACCTAACAGCCTACAATACACACGCTGACTCTCCCAGCCCGATACAGCTAGACATATTCAAGGCAGTAGTGGGTAACAACATAACCATAACCGCAGATGTGTCAATGCTAGAAGATATCACAGGAACGAATAAGATAATATTTGTAATGACAAATTATCAATCAGATACTTATTTTAGTTCCGTGGTTAGGTATGAACTTCAAGACTTTCCGCTAACTACTACTGGTCAATCTAACTCTTACGAAGCAACTTTCACTATAGATCCTGCGTGGGATTTAGAAAGTGTAAACTTGGTAGTTTTCATCCAAAATACAGCAGGTAACAAAGAAATCCACCAAGCAGGTATCTTGAATATGGGTGCTATAATGGGACCTACCAATGTAATAACTTACAGTTCTGCGACCCAAATCACCTTTAAATGGGATGCACCAAATGTAGAGGAAACTATCATCGGATATAATGTCTACAAGAACGACACTGTAATCAACGTAGCTATGATAGAAGAGCAGCAGTTTACAGATTCAGCAGTGGCTGTGGGTTTTGAATACGATTACTACATCACAGGTATCACAGATGAAGGTGACGAGACTAGACCTAGCCCCACTTATCATTTTGTGCCCGTAGGTGGTAGTGCTCAGATAGGTTCTGGAAACACTTCCACGGCAAGTAATAACCCTTCTCCCATAAACATTCAAAGCAACAGCTTACGCGGACAAACCCTTTACACTGCCTCTGATCTACTGCTCGCAGGAGTCCCTGCTGGTAATATCTATTCCTTAGCCTTTAATGTCAAAGAAAGGCCTATTCGGAGTTTACCAAACTATCATATCAGGATAAAACATACCGAAGCCACAAACCTTACTGCTCATGATGATGGTCCTTGGACATCCACTACTGTGATACCATCATATACTCCTTTTGAAGATATATGGGATAGACAATATCTGAGCACTCCTTTTGAATGGGATGGAGTTCGGAATATAGTTATCGACACAGCCTTTGATATGCTTGAGACACCTCATGGATCAGGTCAGATAGCTGTCATAAACTCTATGAGCGGATATAGATATGTCACGAGCAACACTGCTAGTATGACAGATTCACCTACCACCCTTTTAGCAAATTACAAGCCACAGATAGTTTTAGGGCTAAACCCTTTTAGTACGCACCAAAGAGAACCCATCAATCTCTCGCACAGAACCATCACTTCTCCTATATTTGCTATACAAATCATGTGGGAAAGACCTATCTACACTGAGACTCCTCTGGTCAGATACAGAGTGTTTAGAGACGATGTAGAGCTAAATACATCTGGCGCTATCACAAATCCTCAATTTATGGATTTAAATGCATCTCCGACAGCTACTTGGTATACATACAAGGTGTTGGCAGTCTTCACAGACGGTGAGTCTTTACCTGTCGAGATCATAGTCCCTGTCACAGAAACATCCATAGTTGACCCAGACACTCCTGTTTTAGCTACTCGGTTAGAAAGCAATTATCCAAATCCTTTTAACCCTTCTACTACTATCTATTATGAGCTAAATGAAAGCTCACAAGCTAGCATAGAAGTGTATAATATAAAAGGACAACTGATAAAGACTCTGGTAAACAATCACCATGAAGCTGGCAGACACACCGTAATTTGGGACGGAACTGACAATAACAATGGCAATGTAAGTGCGGGCGTCTATCTGTATAGATTAAAGACAAATAACTACGAAGAAACAAAACGAATGATTATGGTGAAATAAAACTATAATTCATAGATAAAAATGAAACGGAACAGCTTCGGTTGTTCCGTTTTTTTTTCCATCCATAATATATCTGTGCGAAGCACACCGCAAAATTCCCATCCAATTTGGAGGGGTGGACGCTTGCGGACGGGGTGGTTATAAGAATTATATCTGTGCGGAGCACACCGCAAAATTCCCATCCAATTTGAAGGGGTGGACGCTTGCGGACGGGGTGGTTATAAAAATTATATCTGTGCGGAGCACACCGCAAAATTCCCATCCAATTTGGAGGGGTGGACGCTTGCGGACGGGGTGGTTATAAAAATTATATCTGTGCGAAGCACACCTTCTAGCGCCGTTAGGTGCGTTATGTTGGTAGAATAAAGACATCCACAAACTCCCTCTCAATCGCCCAAAAAAGCTCCGCTGTTTTGGGCGATTGAGGAATATGGTTGGAGCATAACGTGCCTACCAACATTACGCTCCTAATGGAGCTATTTTGTGTCTTACGGACGATATATTATAACCACTCCGTCATTTTTCCGTAAGCTCCAAAATGCCACCCCTCCAAATTGGATGGGAATATCTGGATTCTTCGCTACACTCTGACTGACAGGAAGGGGAGCATTGATGTGGATGATATGTCTACTACGCAGAATGTGAAGGATGTGTTTACTTCAACTTTCAACGACGCGTAGCGTCCTCAACCGCACGAAGTGCTTTCATTCGTGCGAAGCACACCTATCTATTTATAATTTCTAATTTCTAATTTCCCCTCGTCCTTTTCCCTTGACAAAAAAGCCTTTAAAAAAAAAATAGCACAATATTTTGGAGGATAAATGAAATATCGTAAATTTGGGACAAAAATCAAGTTCAAACCCTCTGCTTTAGGCTATGGTATGATGCGTCTGCCTATGAAAGAAGACGGCACTATCGATGTCAAAGAGGCTGTAAAAATAGTTCGACATGCTATCGACAATGGGGTAAATTATATAGATACGGCATATATGTATCATGGTGGTGAGAGTGAAAAAGTGGTGGCAAAAGTTCTGAAAGACGGATACCGCGAAAAGGTAAAAATCGCAGATAAAATGCCATTGTGGAGTGTAAAAGAAGAGGGTGATTTAGATAAAATATTCTTTGACCAGCTCAAAAAATTAGAGGTCAAAAAGATTGATTTTTACCTGTTACATGCTTTAAATAAAGATTCCCTAAAGATTATAAAGAAATTCAACGTCATAAAGTGGTTAGAAAAGAAAAAAACTGACGGATACATAGAGCATTTCGGTTTTTCTGCACATGACAGCAGGGCGGGGATAAAAAAAATCTTAGACTACTATGATTGGGATTTTTGTATGTTCCAGTTTAATATCATAGACAAAAACCGACAAGCCGGCATCGCCGGTGTAAAATACGCTGCGGAAAAAGGGATGGGAGTGATAGTAATGGAACCCCTTAGAGGCGGTCAACTAACAGTAAGTATACCAAAAAATATTCAGCTCTTGTGGGATGAAATGGCAGCTCTAAACGGCGACAAGGTAGCTACCCCTTCGAGGTATTTACTCGACTGGGTCTGGAACTTCCCAGAGGTTAGCTTCTTGATAAGTGGTATGAGTAGCATGGAGCAGGTGAAGGAAAATTTAGCCTCTGCCAAT
>WRIO01000141.1 GCA_009782695.1 Candidatus Cloacimonadota bacterium | reverse complement strand
TATGTCGTGCGGGTTTAGATTTGCACCAGCAGGGACAGTGATCATTGCTGTAATATTTTGGCTGGCTAAATCTTGGTCAGTGGTCGCGGCGATTGTATTTGCGACAGCAAGGTCAATAATGCTACTTATCACGATTAGTGATAGCAGCAGCAGGTAGATAAATGATTTTTTCATTTTCTATCTCCTTTTTCGTTTTGTTTTGAGATTTTTTCCCTTTATTTTATATGTTTTTTTATTGTTTTCGGCAAATTTAGGGTGTTCTTTTTTTTTGTTTTTTGACATTTGGGGTATTTTTAGGTATTTTAAAACCAATATATTTCTTTTTGATTATTGTTCTCTATTTTGATTTCTTCCACTCTATACAACTTTTATAGATCGTTATACGGAAATCCTTCCACTTATGGTGCAAATTATTTTATCGCTGTTTTTTTGTCAAGGAAAAAAGCTTCGTTAATTTATAAATTATAATTTATAAATAATGGTGTCCTGTGGACTGATGAAAATAGTCGTGGATTCTTCGCTTCGCTAGGTATCGTTCCCTACAGGGTTAAATGTGCTGCACACAGATATTGCGGAACGATGTTCGCTTCGCTAGGCATCGTTCCCTACGGCTTAATATGAAATTTACAATGGATATTGAAGCGGAGAGCCTCCGGCTCTCCATAGTCCCAAACTATACAAAAATAATGTGTCCTTCGGACTAATGAAGTGGAGAACGAGGACGCTCTCCGCTACTAGATCAGTTTTTACAATTTTCGTAATAATATTATTCATTCTCGTTTATGTTGCTTGTTACATATTTCAAGATTACTCCCAGCATAGCTTGATAATGCTTGCCTGCCCAGTATCTTTTTTTGCAATGTGGACATATTTTGCTGTTTTTCTCGTTGTTACATACCCTGAGTAGTTTATTGCATTCTATGCATCTTGTCCCTATTTTACTCACTTCCACAGGAAATTTAGTGAGGATATAGTCAATCTGCTCCAGATAATTGTTCGAATCGACCACTTCGAGATGGCCTTTAAAAAGTCCTTTCATGATGTTTTTTTTTCTAGTAATGAACACTCTTCGTTGCTTTTTACACAGATTATATTTTTTGTCAGTAGATAAATCTATCCTTGTCACAGTGTCAAAGCCTGCAAACCGAAGGTATTTTGCTAATCGGAGCACATCTCTATCACAGTAAAACTTCATTTAATCTTGTTGCAAAATGCACTTGTATATTTCCAAAGCTACATCTATGCTTTTTTCATCGGGTAAGAACTTGCTAGAATGCAAGTCCTCTGTGCTATTTGTCCCGAGCCAAAACATCACACTGGGGAATAGCTGAGAAAAATAACCGAAGTCTTCGCCTATCATACTCGTCTCTGCTTGGTGTAGCACTATGTCTGCAGGAATATTTTTGACAAAATGGTTAGTCAAGTTTTCGTCATTATCCACAGGTGCATAAGAGCATAAAAACGATATTTTTACAGCTACTTCATGGCTTTTTTCGACACTTTCGGCTACTGTCTCCATTATGTTTATTATCTTTTGCTTTACCTCAGTCTTTAAGCAGCGAAAAGTGCCCTCGAAAGTGCAAGTTTCTGGTATGATGTTCCGCACAGTTCCAGCAGAAGCTTTTCCGATATGGAACAAAATAGGCTCTTGGGCAGGGAACCTTTTAGCTATCAGAGTCATCATTTCTTGATAAAAAGACATCCCTGCTAAAAAGGCGTCTATTCCCTTTTGGGGAGTGGCGACATGACTGGATTTACCAGTAATCTCCACATTAAACTCTTGGGGGATACCGAGCATAATGCCCTGTTTTACTGCTATCGACCCTGTTTTGTAAGCCCCTGTGATATGTAGTGCATAAGCAGACTTTATCTTATATTTATTAAAAACGCCAGTTTTGATTATTTTTTCTGCTCCACCTTCACCTTCTTCAGCTGGTTGAAACAGGAAAAGTAGGTTCTTTTTAAGGTTGTTTTTTACCACATATTGTATCAGCCCTATCAAAATGGTGATATGCATATCATGTCCACATGCATGCATAAAACCGTTGTGTTCAGAGGTAAAGTCGCAACCAGTGTTCTCTGTAATAGGCAAGGCGTCCATGTCAGCACGGAAAAGGATATATTCACCTTCTCCTGTGGAGTGTTCATAAAGTAGCCCTGTTGGCTCGAATCTGGTCAAGACAAGAGAAGTAAATTCTTTAAGCTCGTTTATGATTATCTCCTGTGTTTTTACCTCTCCAAAGGCTATTTCAGGCACTTTGTGCAAGGACTGCCTTATATCATATAAAGTTTTTAAATCTGGCATATTATCTCCATTTGATTAGAAAATGAACTCTATCCAAAAGTCCATCCTAAAAATGCTCAATTTTTCTTCTTGTCTTTTATTATTTGTCCGCTCATAGCCACCTGTCAAACCACCTCTGATATTGCGGCTAAAGCTATATGATACGCGCGGAGTTACTGCGATTTTTGAGGTATCTCTTTCCACTTGGTCTCCTGAAGCAGAGCTGTTTTTTAGCTCTGCTCTTTCAGTCTCATAAGTCACTTGTAAATCTGTCTGTATTTGATTTCTAAATTGAATTTTTTCTTTTTTAAAAGGCAGTTTTATCCCAGAATCTGCTGCGAATGTATAGCCTGCCGACCCTGAGTAAGTTATTTTCTGTGATAATCTTTTGGTAGGCGTGGCTGTGTAGGTATTGTTTTCCGATAAATTCATACCCATAGATAGATTGCTGGTGATACCGTTTACCCAGGTATTATTCCATCCAAGAAGAGGGTTAAAACTATGGGTGAGGACTTCTGCATTATACCATTTTCCACTGCTAGTTTGTTGTGGGTCAGACTGCTGATTTTTACTTACATTTCCACTTAATCTCTCTGTTAAGCTATATGAACTCTGCAGTCTGGAACTAGAAAGAAACCTTTCTGCTCTGATGATTTTTTCAAAACCACTATATGACAATCGAACATCAGGCCATACAGTTGTAACTGTTCGTGATTCTGATGTGCTTTGTCCCACAGGTGAAGTGTATGAACGAGCTATCGTATACGCCCATCTACCGTCTGCAACTAGATTCCTCACTATCGGAAAACCTGTGCTCGCAGAATAGCTGTCATTGTCATTTTTAGCTCTGACAAAGGCTGGGTCGATAGTATGAGGCAAGCCCATCTGATATGCAAATTCAGGTCGGTCTGGCATACTCTCGAAACGGGTGCCATAGGTGTTTTCATAGGCTAAACTAAAATTTTGCAATCTTCCTAATACCCCAAAGAAATCTGCGAATAGATTTAAGGGTTCTTTTGTTTTTTGTTCTTTTTTCTCTTTTCCTGTTGGCTCAATGCTCTGTTTATTTTCAATATCACTTTCCTCATCAAAATAGTCCTTTTCAACCTCTTTTTCTTCCTTTTCTTTATCTTCCTTCTCTTTCATTTCCTTTTCTTGCTTTTCTCTCTCTATCTCTTTTTCCTTCTGGTCTTTTAAGTCTTTTTCATAATCATAATTATCGAATCTCTTTATATCGTCGTCAGTATAAATATCTTTTCCATCATCATCACCAAACCCTATTTCTGAAAAGCCTTGCCCGCTCTCTCTTTGGTTTGCTCGGTATTTCTTATTTGAACTAGCACCCAATTTATTTGCTAAACTAGAAAACCAGACACTGTTTTTAAGCACAAAATTGGTTTTTATCCCTCTACTTACGTTTCCTTCTAGCTGAAACCTCAGCGAATCTGTATTTGCATATATAGCCCTTCTATTTTCCCGATAATTTACACTCGCCGTCAGCTGTGTAGTAGCAATAGGTGCAGTGTAAAGTGGATTATAACCCCACGACATATCTTGTGTTCGTTCAGTTTCTTGTCCGATATTTATACCATTTATCCTGCTCTCTCGCATTAAATCTCTTCTCGTGGTTAGCTTGTATCCTGCATTCATATCAGAAAAAATATCATACCTTATTTCATTTGAGGTGTCCATACTCTTTGTATTGGGACTTTGCGAACGAGGGTGCCAGTCATAAACGCCTTGATCTAAGCGCCAGTCCCATCTTTTGGGAAATTCGCCTCTCAGATTTGCATTATTATTAAAGGATTTCGGGAAATATGAAAAATAGTAGTTTGGTAATATCTTAAATCTCATCTTATCTTGGGGTATAGTTAGATTATAAGACCCTGTGTAGCGATACGACACCAGAGTATCTGCTTTTGTAGCATTGATAGACTGTGTTTCTGTGACAGAAGCGCCCAGGTTCAGGTTTTTTACTGTGTATTCTAACCATTTATTTGGGGCTCGACTCATACTGATATTGGTTTCGGCCTTACGCGACATCGATTTGTTTCTTTCTCTATCT
>WRIO01000140.1 GCA_009782695.1 Candidatus Cloacimonadota bacterium | reverse complement strand
TTTCTGTAAAAACCTTATTTATGGTTTTAACAAAATCTTTCGTTACGGTGCTATTTGTCACAACTATGCCCCCAAAGGGAGATATCGTGTCAGTCGCAAAGGCTTTTTCATAAGCCACTGACAAGTCTTTATCGTAGGCTATCCCACAGGGATTTGTGTGTTTAAGTATAGCCACAGTGCAAGCAGGAAACCTCATTATCGTATTTAGCGCAGCGTCAATATCTAGATAGTTGTTATATGAAAGCTCTTTTCCATGAAGCTGGGAAATGAAATTTTCATGGTCATAAAATGAATAATAAGAAGCTGATTGGTGCGGATTTTCCCCGTAACGAAGCCTAGTTCTGCACAGCTTTGCCATTTTAGCAGATAAGTTGTCGGCTCCCTTTTGTTCCAAAGAATTATCATCAAATGACGGACTAAAAGAGTTGATAAATGACTCTGTTATCAAGCTGTCATAACTGGAAGTTTTTGCGAAAACTTTTATGGCAAGCTTCATCCGGGTGGTTTGGGTTGTGTCGCCATGTAGTTTGATCTCATCTATTACAGCTTCATAGTCTTCTGGGTCGCAAACCACAGTTACAAAATGGTAATTCTTGGCTGCTGAACGCAACATTGTAGGACCACCAATGTCGATGTTTTCTATCAAATCTGGCAGAGTGCTATCTGGGTTTTCTGCGACCTTTTCAAAGGGATATAGGTTCACCACAACCATGTCTATCATTTTTATACCTAAATCTTTGGCTTGTTTTTTATGGTTTTTATCCTCTCGAATGCATAGTAAACCGCCGTGAATTTTGGGATGTAGTGTCTTTACACGACCGTCCATTATTTCTGGAAATCCTGTGATGTCAGACACAGAAGTGACCTTTATCTTATTGTCTTTTAGTTTTTGGTATGTTCCGCCGGTTGAGATAATTTCATAACCATTTTTAACTAATTCTTTGGCAAAATAGACTATGCCTGTCTTGTCTGATACACTAATAAGTGCTGTTTTCATTTCAAAATTTCTCCTTGTTTTCAAAGCAATTTAGCGGAGAGCGTCCCGCTCTCCATATATTTATCCCACACCCAGTCAGGCTAGCGCCTGTCACCCCTCTCGGAAGGAGCGGGGAAAAGATAGTGTCCTTCGGACTGATATAGATTTTAACCACTCTGTCCGCTAAAGCGTCCACCCCTCCAAATTAGAGGAGAAGTTGAACCCTCCGTAACAAACCTTGTCTAGTAGCGGAGAGGGTCATCGCTCTCCATTTTCATTACAAGGTATGGAGAGCGAGGACGCTCTCCGCTACTAAATCCTCTATAAATGTCATACTATTCTATTCATTTCGTAAAGCCACTACAGGGTCGAGTTTTGAGGCTTTTATGGCGGGGTAAAGTCCGAAAAAAAATCCTATCACGCAGGACACAGTTAGGGCTACTACCACTGTGGTGACATCGAGTTCTGTGTTCATATCGAGATAGCCGCCCACGAGATCGACGATAGTGACAGCTAACACAACTCCTAAGGCTCCTCCGATAAAAGACACAACCACAGTTTGCACCAAAAATTGGATGAATATATCTATTTGTCTAGCTCCCACAGCAAGCCTAATGCCTATTTCACGGGTTCGTTCTTGGATGGTAGCCAGCATGATATTCATGATGACTATACCGCCAACAAATAATGATATAGCACTAATAAACATAAATATTATCCGAAACATTTTGGTGCTTTCTCTCATTTCCTCGACATCTTCTATAGCACTTTCTATCCGAAAGACAGGTTGCCCTTTACGCATATTTAAGATAAAGTCTTCCAAGATTGGTTTCAGAGTATATGGTTGCTTTTCATCTAAACATAGTATTTCTATATTTGACAGCTTGTCTTCACCCCCGGTTTTTAGCCGAGTGCTGACAGGAATAAACGACTGCCTATTCAACCACTCGAGCGGATTTTCGCTCCAAATACTGCTGTCCATTCTCCTTTCTTTTAGCACCCCTACCACCATCAGTCTGTTACTTGCACCACTTCCAAATAACCCTGATAATGTCACATATTGACCTATGGCGTTTTTTGGTCCGAAAAGGTTATTTTTTGCTGACGAACCGAGCACTATCACATTATTACTTTCATAATAATCATGCATATTAAAAGACCGCCCTTCGTCTATCTCCCATTTACCAATTTTGATAAAATCTGGCAGGCAACCTATGACTTGCCCCATCATTTGGTTTCCGCCATTTGCAAGCTGTTTTAAATCAGTTTCCGCGACATTGAAAGCTTCGACCGGTGGTATATTTTCACGAATAAAATCGACTTCTCTTATGGTAAAATAATTCGGCAGGTTTGTTGGGCTTTGATACATCCAGTTTCGCCAAATGCTTATTTTTTTGATACCGCCTGTTTCATTCATCCACTCCATAGTTTTTGCGTTCATACCATTTACGATAGAGAGGATGACTATGATAGACACTGTGCCGAGGACTATCCCAAGCAGAGTGATAAAGCTGCGAACTTTACGCGACCAAAAGTCTATAAAACCGAGAGAAATGCTTTCATATATGGAAATCGCCATCGGCTACTTCTCCGTCTTTGATATAAATAACACGCTGCGCTGTTTTGGCTATATGATTGTCATGGGTGACCAGGACGATAGTGTTCTTTTGTTCGTGTAACTGCTTGAAGATAGACAACACATCAGAGCCAGATTGCGAGTCAAGGTTTCCGGTCGGCTCATCTGCCAGTATTATGGTGGGCTTTGCCACCACCGCACGGGCTATGGCAACTCGTTGCCTTTGTCCCCCAGAGAGTTCAGAAGGCTTGTGAGTGAGTCTATCACCTAATCCCAGCTCGTCTAGGATTTCTGTTGCCCTTCTTCTTCTTTCTTTTGCTTTTATATTTGCGTAAAGCAAAGGCAACTCTACATTTTTTAGCACACTCATGTGTGGTAATAAATTAAAGGTTTGAAACACAAAACCAATGCTGTTATTTCTGATCTTTGCCAGCTGGCTTTTATTGATACCACTCACTTCTTTTTGGTCGATAAAGTATTTGCCTTTTGTGGGCGAATCAAGGCAACCTATGATGTGCATCAGAGTAGATTTTCCGCTACCCGATGGACCCATAACAGCTACAAACTCACCAGGGAAAATCTCTATGTCTATCCCCCGCAGAGCAGTGATTTTGATCTTACCCATATCATAAACTTTTTGTAAACCCTCTGTCTTTATCACTGGTATCATTTTTTGCCTCCTATTTTAATCCTTTTTTCGCAAAGAATAGTAATAATTTAATATCATTTTAGCTGTATTATCGTCAAATTCTGATACCAATTTCCTTAAATCTGCGGTGTTATTCAGTTGATTGTTTTTCTTTTTTAATTGGATAAGGTCCAGTATCAAAGGCTTTTTATTTCTACATTCTCTGATGCCGTCTTTTAAATGGGTGATAGCCATTTCTATCTGTCCGATATTTGCTGCTGTCTCTCCGAGCAGTTGATATATCTTGGTCTCATCTTTATGACCTGGTAGAGCTTTTAAAAACTCATTATAAGCTTGCAATGGTTTGAACTGTTTAAAATAGTTATTGGCAAGCATATAGCTAAGCTGTGGAGAGTCGCCAAACTGCCTTTTGGTCTCCAATATATACTTTTCACACTCGTCAAATCGGTTGTAAAGCAGTAACAGTTCTATCAAAAAAAAGTAAGCTCGCTCTATTTTATTCGTAATCCTAAGGAGTTCTTTTAGGCAATCTATAGCGTCATCTATTTGATGTATCAGGTAATAAGCTAAAGCTTTATTAAAGTATGTTTCCGGGAAAACATCATCGAGTTTATCGTAGTGTTCGATGGCATCTATAGGTTGGTCAAGTTCCAGATACATATTGGCGAGTTTGAACCGAATACCCACTTTACTAGGGTCTATAGCGATAGCTTTCTGCAAGTATTCCAGTGCTTGGTCATAGTTCTTCATTTCCACAAAAATATCTGCTAGTTCTTCGTAAATATCTATATTGGTCGCATCTTTTTCCAGGGCTTCTTTTAATATTTTGACAGCTTGTATCCAGTTGCTTTTCAGCACATATCGCGCTTGATGTATCACATTGTTGTTATCCATTCAGTATCAGTTTCTCCAGTGTATCCTTTATGGTGATGGGGTCTGTAGAGGAAAAGATAACCTTCCGAGCGGTAGCACCACCTGCATAACCTTTGGTATAAAAAGAAAAATGGGCACGCATAGGGACTAAGGCTTTTAGATGTTTTTCATGCTCTACCACCTTGTCGATATGACTGTTTATGATGTTCAACTTTTCCTGGTTCGTCAGCACACGTCCCATCTTTATCTCGTTGAACAACCAAGGGTTGCCCAAAGCTCCGCGACCTATCATCACGCTATCGC
>WRIO01000139.1 GCA_009782695.1 Candidatus Cloacimonadota bacterium | reverse complement strand
ATTTTACTGATGATAATGAACCTTTTACCTGTTCCTCTATTCGATGGTGGTCATGCCATGTTCTTTCTTTACGAAGGCATAGCCCAAAAACCTCTGCCTCAAGCTATCCAATGGAGACTTCAACACTTTGGATTTGTGTTGATCATCTGCTTAATGTTCTATGTGTTTTATAGCGACATCAGTAAAGTGGTGCAAAAGCACAGCTCTGAGGTTCGTTATGAGCGTCGGAAGGCACTGGATTAAGCCTATTACTAACACTAGCAAAATAATAAAGCTTGATGTCATCATCCCATCAAAATCTAAAACTTGGGGGAGGGGATCATTGCGTCTTCGGAACTCGAGGAAAAAAAGTAAAGACATATACAAATGTTTTCATTCACAGTAGAAAAACAGAGTAGCAACGCACGAGCAGGGAGGCTTGTCACTCCCCATGGTATCATACAGACACCTATCTTTATGCCTGTGGGGACGGTAGCTACTGTAAAGGCTATGTCACCTGCGGAACTCAACGATATACACGCTCAGATAATCCTCTCAAACACATATCATTGCTACATCCGACCAGGACATGAGCTAATAAAAAAGGCTGGTGGGCTTCACGGATTTATGAACTGGCAAAAACCGATATTAACCGATTCTGGTGGTTTTCAAGTGATGAGTTTAGCAGGTTTGCGAAAGATTACTGCCGAAGGAGTAAAATTTCAATCTCATATAGACGGTTCATATCATTTATTTACTCCCGAAAAAGTGATGGAAATACAAAATGCTCTCGGGGCAGATATCATCATGTCTTTCGACGAATGTCCCCCTTTTTCAGCTGATAGAAAGTATGTCGAAAAGTCCCTCGACCTGACCATAAAATGGGCAGAAAGAGGAAAAATTGCTCACAAAAATCCAGAAAATCAAGCCCTATTTGGGATAGTGCAAGGTGGTGTGTATAACGATTTAAGGCAAAAATGTGCAGAAAAGTTAATAGAAATAGACTTTCCCGGCTATTCGATAGGTGGTCTAGCTGTAGGTGAGCCAGCAGAAGAAATGTATCGTATCACGGACTTTTTAAACCCTATCTTGCCAAAAGATAAACCTCGTTATTTGATGGGTGTGGGAACTCCCGGAAATATCCTGCAGAATATAGCAAACGGGATAGATATGTTTGATTGTGTGATGCCCACTAGAAATGCAAGAAAAGGTAGTATTTTTACTTGGAAAGGCAAAATGGTCATCAAAGCTGGCCGCTACAAAGAAGACTTGGCGCCGATAGACGAAAATTGCTCGTGTTACACTTGCCGCAATTTTTCTCGAGCTTATGTCAGACACCTAATATCTATGGAAGAAATACTTGGCATGAGGCTTGCTACTATACATAGTTTGCACTTTTACTTAGAGCTTACCACTCGTATCCGAGAAGCTATCTTACAAGATAAATTTGCAGAGTTTTACCACAAGTATATCAATATCCTCGACCAATTAATCGATTAAAACGCAAAAACTATATATAACTGTCATAAAAAACAGACTGTTACCTCCCATAAGGTAGACCACTATCAACTTTTTGCATACCTCTTTTTACAACAGCATATAAAATAAAGAAATGAACTACCAAAAAACAAGGTTCACCGGACTAGGTCAAACCTTGCCCGATGGATCTTGCTTGTCCTTCCGAATAAAGTATTATATTTCATAGAGATAGGCGGTTTTTCGGATAAATTTTCCCCAAAAGTTGTTTTAAGGAAACAGAGGGGAGGCTGAACTAAATGGAAGAAGGAGAACTCTTTTTTCGAAGGTCTAATTATTTGGCACAGGTATTGCAAATAAATAGTATAAATATTTTTTTAGGAGAAAATATGATAACAGATTTATTGTATAACAGGCAGGTGATAGGAGATTTACAGAAGAGTATGGACGCTTATTCCTTGCGTCAGAAGGTTCTGACTAATAATATAGTCAATGTGACTACACCTGGTTATCGTGCTATGAAAGTAGATTTTGAGGAGCAATACAAAGCGAGTCTTTATCCTGTTGGAGAGAAGGCACATTTAGACCAGACCCATGAGAAGCATATCCAACCTGAAAACACAAACAAATCCTTTAAAGATGTGTTTGCGAATGTGAACTACAAAAACTCTCCATTAAACGATTCTGGTCTGAACAATGTCGATATCGACAAAGAGATGGCAGAGCTGGCAGAGAACGCCTTGCGTTATGAGATGAGCACAAAACTAATGAACAAAAAGTTCACGAACCTACGAAAAGCTATTAGTGGGAGGGTGTAAATGAAAATAGACGGATTACCTCAAACAGCTATACGCACGCTAAACGATAAAGCAAACCAAGTTTTGCCCAGAGAACACGATAAAAGTATAAATTCACTGAGAAGCAAGAAAGGGATAAAAGAGCTGATTCGCGAATCAAATGATGCGCTGGAACGAAACGACCATTTAAAGAACGAACTAAATAAAAAATCACTGTTTAAAGCTATAGATATCAGCTCACAAGGGCTTTCTGTTCAACGCACGAGAATGAATGTAATATCAGAAAACCTTGCGAATGTAGATACAACTAAAACCGAAGATGGCGGTCCATATCGCCGGAAGATAGTGCAAGTTTCGAATGTGATGCCACCCGACGGTTTGGTCGACACTTATAAAGCACCCAAGATACCTTTGACAGAGACTAGCTCTGGTCACAGCCCACATGAACCTTTTCGCTATTTAGGAAATCAAGCACCTGATTATGGTGTCTATGTAGCAGATATTGTGGGAGACCCCTCTGCTTTTAAACTAGTTTATGATCCCTCTCATCCTGATGCCAATGCAGAAGGTTATGTGGAAATGCCGAATGTGAACACAGTCCAAGAAATGATAGATTTGATATCTGCTTCGCGAAGCTATGAAGCGAATGTGACTGCTCTAAACAGCACAAAAGAAATGATTCGAAACGCACTAAAGATATAGGAAAATATTTCCGAAAGTAAAGGGAGAAAAAAATGTCCATAACAATAAACAACAATGTATCAGGTTACAGTTCAGCACTTACAGATAAATTAAACACTCTTTATAAAAAAAATGTTGACGAAAAAGTGCCTGTAAAAAAAAATAGCACAAATGAAGAATCGGTCAAAATCCGTGATATTAGCACAAATGATATCAAGCAATTTTTGACCGCTGACGAGAAAAAGGTGCTTAGGGAAGTTTTTTCCGATTTAGAGGTAGATAAAAATACCTCCACACCTTATAGTAATATGCAATATGCTGAGTTTTTAAAAGGCACTCAGCTCGATGTGAAATTATAAAAGAGGGAGAGTAAAATGGTTGACCCACGAATAACTGCCATAAACCAAATGAGAGAAATGGAACAAAAGATTCCGACTCCTAAAATCACTACCACAGAAACCCCCACTTCCTTCAAAGATACCTTGGTAAACTATATAAACGAAGCAAACGATTTGGCTATCAATGCCGACCGCGATATTCAAAAGATGATAGCTGGTGAAGAGATAGATGCCCACGAAGTGATGACTGCTGTAGAAAAGGCTAGCATAAGCTTTGAAATGGTGATGGAAATCAGGAATAAAATGCTAGAAGCTTATCGCGAAGTGATGAAGCAAGGATTGTAAGACTTATAAATATGATGCTTCAAATCAAAAATAAATTTATGAGATAAAAAATGAAAGATAATTTACGACATGTTTGGGAAAAGATAAAAGAAGTCTACGCCCGCATGGAAATGCGGCAACGAGTGATGATAGCGATACTTTTAGCTATGACATTCGGACTGATGATTTGGATGATTTCCTGGACTACTATGAAACCAAAAGCAGGATATGCACTGCTTTTCGCAAGGCTCTCCTCGGAAGACGCCCAAGAAGCTATAAACAGCTTAAACGACCAAAAAATACCTTTTAGATTAAAAGAAGAAGGCAGAACTACTACTATTTATGTCCCTGAAGATGTCGTGCATATTACTCGTATAGGTTTAACTGCTGGCGAGTTTGGGATGAAGTCACAAGCAGGGGTCGGCTTTGAGATTTTCGACAGGACTTCATTAGGACAAACCGAAAAAATACAAGGGATAAACTGGGTTCGGGCAAATCAAGGAGAATTAGAGCGGACTATAATGGCTATAAACGGGGTCGATTTTGCCCGAGTGCATTTGGTTACGCCCGAAAGACCTATTTTTATACAAGACCAACGCGAACCTTCTGCTTCTGTAATGCTCCGTCTCGCAGTTCGGCTTTCCAAAAAGCAGATTGATGGTATCGTTAACTTGATAGCCTCCGCTGTGGAAGGCTTGGCACCAGAAGAGATTACTATAATCGACCAAGATGGAAAGATACTAAACGAGCCAGTCGAAGATATACCACTTAATATCACTGATATGC
>WRIO01000138.1 GCA_009782695.1 Candidatus Cloacimonadota bacterium | reverse complement strand
ACTTCTTTTATCTTTTCTTTGGCAGCCGCACCGCTCAAACCATACAATCCACTAAAAAAAGAGAGATTTTCGGCGGCTGTGAGCAGTGGATAAAGTGCATCAGACTGTGCCATATAACCGATTCGGTTCATCACAGACAACTGGGGCATTAGCTGGTCTAACACATACACCGCACCGCTACTGGCTTCTAATATCCCCGCCATTAACTTCACTGTGCTGGTCTTTCCGCAGCCAGAAGGTCCTAGCAGCCCATATATCATACCCTTCGGGATAGACAGAGAAAAGTCAAATAGCACCTGCGAAGTGCCGTAATGCAGGTTTGTATTATGCAGGGTAATGCAGGAGGCGGGAGAGGTTATTTTTTCCAATCGGTATTCCCCGCGAAGGAATAAAGACCATCAAAAAAGTATTTATGTATCTGGCACAAGCCATTAAAAGTGCTTACTTGTAGCCTGTCGATATCTCCTGTATTAAAAAGCGATAGAGCTTTTTGTAGGCTTTTTTGGTCTATTTCTACGAAGTTTACTTTATGCTTTTGATGATTTTTCAGCAACCTTTTGGGAACGTCCTTTTTTGTATACCATGCAAACAAAAGTTTCAAACCCGACCATCACAGCTAAAACCAAAAGAATTGTAGCTATATAAGGCAGTATAAAATGTGGTTTTGAAGCTCCACCCATAGAATATATGCTGAGCCATCTTCTGCCAAAGAAAAAGGCAATTTTTGGAAGAGCTGCGCCGTCATAAGCCTTGAACCAGCCGTCATAAATGATGATCAGCAGTGACCAAATCGACATCACATACATAAATAAAGCAGGCAACAAAGTAGCTATCCACCCCTTTGAAGTTTTATAGGCATTTTTTAGCCAGATACTGATACCTATCAATGCCAAAGCTGCCAGTAGCTGATTCGCAGAACCAAATAGATTCCAGAAAATTCGCCAAGCAGGCACGATATTGCCATTCACTTCTGTTGTTTGAAAAACAAAATACATAGGTATAAAAGCAGTGAGGGCAGCACCTATCAGCGAACCCAAGATGCCTTTGTAACCAGTCAACTCCTCAAATATATATCTGCCGAGGCGCGCACATACATCCAATGTATCCGAGACAAATGTGGTAAACGCCATGATACCAAAGGCTACACCCAATGCAAGCGGCACTCCAAAGACACTCATAAATTTCGCCATACCATGTGCATATATCAGATTCGGCGGCTGTGCAGCTTTGGTCAATTCATTCGTAACTTCTATAGAATCCTTTGAAAATATCATGATGCAAGCTATCGCAGAGCACGCGAGCAAACCCTCTAAAAGCATACCACCGTAGCCAACTGCTTTCGCATCTGTTTCTTTGGCAAGCTGCTTGCTGGTGGTCCCGGAGCCTAAGATAGCGTGGAAGCCAGAGCAAGCCCCGCAGGCTACAGTGATAAAAAGGATAGGGAATAGGGAGGGTCGCAGGCGTGAGCCGACTGTAACTATCTCTTCCCACGTGCTGGTAGATTTGTCTAGAACAGTTTGGGTCGTGACCAAAAATTCTGGTTTAAAGGCATCATATTCTATCGGGAATTTGCCAAAAACCAATCCGACTGCAGCTATCAGCAGCGCTATATACATAAAATACCCGCCCATAGAGCCGCGGGGTTGCAACAGCAACCAAACAGGTAAAATAGAGGCAAAGAAACAATAAATCAAGATCACCACACTCCAAACATGTTGCTGCACAAGTAGCTTTTGACCGAAAAGCAGCTCTAAATTGATAGGAATCTTTTGACCAAACCAAGTAGCTAAAAACACAAGGGGGACGAATATGAGGAGAAGATACTTTTCTTTTAACCCAAAGAAATAAAAAAGCACGCCCATCACGATAGCAAAAAAGATATACATGATGGTAGCACTTGCCACACCGCCTCCCACAAAGACTGTGCCGTCACGTAGCACCTGCTTTCCGACTAACGAACTGGCTGTGATGTCCGTAAAAGCGATGATCAGATACACCAGCGTAGTCCAAACAAAGAGCATAAATAGCACCCATGCACGGTCTGACACATTTTCTCTGACGACCTCTGTGATAGATTTTGCCTTGTGACGAACAGAGGCTATCACACTGCCGAAATCATGCACTCCACCGATAAAGATAGTCCCTAGAACGCACCACAACAGCGCAGGAAACCAGCCAAACATCCCAGCTGCTATGATAGGACCATTGATAGGTCCAGCAGCTGCTATACCGGCAAAATGCTGACCCAATAAATATGATTTTTTGATAGGAACAAAGTCTACATCGTCGTTTATCTCCACAGCAGGTGTGATACGGCGATCATCTAACTTGAATATCTTTTTTGCTAAAAACCTACCATATAGTATGTAGGCTAAGATATACACCCCAGCACACATTAATATGACATATAATACATTCATATTACCTCCGAAATCAAGCTCTCTATTTACAAATTACCACTTTTTTGCAATGCGAATATTTGTCAAGGAATTTTTCTATCTAGACAGCTAGATTTCATAAATATGCGGTAGTAAGGCGTTCGAGG
Organism: Candidatus Cloacimonadota bacterium; assembly: GCA_009782695.1. Taxonomy (GTDB): domain Bacteria; phylum Cloacimonadota; class Cloacimonadia; order Cloacimonadales; family WRIO01; genus WRIO01. The sequence continues at coordinate 1,836 of WRIO01000138.1, read as the reverse complement.
GGTTGGGTATCTTTCCCAAAAGATAATGTGTGCTTGGCACAGATGTGGCGGAAGGCAAGGGGTTGCCCTCCCTACGATTTCTATAAAAAAATAAAAAGGGTGAAAAAAACGCTTGACAAAAAACCCCCTTTAAAATTATTGGTTTTTTTTTGTTTGAAAAACTACTTCCGGAGTGGCTCAGAGGTTAGAGCGGGTGGCTGTTAACCACTAGGTCGGGGGTTCAAATCCCTCCTCCGGAGCCAAAATTAAACCTTGCGAAAGCAAGGTTTTTTTTGTTTTAACACCTAGCAAGTAGCGGAGGGCGTCCCGCTCTCCACAGAAGCGGAGAAATGTATGTGTGCTTCGTGCTTATATTGCGGAAGGAAGGGGGCTGCCTTCCCTACGATTTTTATTATTTTCAGAATTATTGCAAGATTTCCTGCTGCAAAAGTGTTATATAGAATGTAAACTATAATAAAAGTGAGGTTCGATGTATATTAAACATATTTTGCTGTTAGTATTCCTTTTGCCTGTGTTGATTTTTAGCCAAAATTACACCCTGGAGGAGCTGCTTGATCAGGCGATGACCACAAATTCCACTTTGAAGCAATCAAAGATAAATTTGGATATTTCTCGGGCAAGGCTACACTCGGCGAAGGTAAACTTTTTGCCCGATTTGTCTGCAGGGATGTCCCACACGGAAGTGCTAAAATATGATGACCGTTATCAGCAACTAAAAGCAGATAATGACTTGCAAACAGGCACAGACACAGCATATCTAGCCGTGTCTAAATCGATAGCCCTAAACAATGTGTCGTATTTTGCAAACAAAGATGCCCGTCACAACTACCGACTGGCGAGTATCTCAAACGAAATGCAATTTCAAAACGTGGTTTATAGTATCATAAACAGCTATATCACTGTCCTCGAAAACCAAAAACGCATACTACTTTTGCAAAAAAACATAGAAATACAAGAGAATATAGTGTCCGAAAGTAACTCTCTATACAGGCAAACGAAAATCACTCAAACACAACTCCAGCAAAGCGAGATAAACCTGCTAAATGCCCGAATATCGTTGTTAAACGCCCAAAATACCTTAAACGTAAACCGTAAAAAACTTTTTGATATGATCAATATCGAGGACGAAAAACGAGATTTTGACGAGATAAGTATGTATGCGGACGACCCTGCATTTGCCAGAGAACTGGAAACCTCGCAGATTTTACGAGTGCGGGAACACGAAGAGACCATAAATAAATTTCGCACTGCTATGACCCAAACAAAGCTGGATTTTTTACCCTCTCTAAACCTGCAATACCGCTACAATCGGAACTTTGATATAGACAACTTTGAACCTGATGGGGTTAGCACCAGCCACACTGTCGGTTTGTCACTTTCTTACTCGTTAAATGGGATTTTCCGAAATCATTTTTCTTACAAAGTGGACAAGCTACTCTCGGCGCAAAATGACCTAAAAACTAGCGATCTGATAAAGGATATTACCTTAAATTACAATCAATTTACAGAAGAGCTAAATTACCTAAAACAGCTCGACATACTGCTTGATAGCCGCATGGTGCAAGCTGCAGAAAACCTTGCTATAGCACGCCAACGCCACAAACTGGGGCTGGAAACACAGCTCGACCTAGAAAAAGCTATCTATGAAAATCTAGAAGCAGAAAAGGCAAAAGAAGATAACAAATATCAGCTGATACGAACGAAACTCAATATCGATAATCTGCTGTCAAACAGATTGTATTGAACTCTCGCAAAAAGTAACTGTATATAGTATAAACCACATAAAAGGGGAACTCAAATGAAAAGAAAGATAATCATAACCACTGTAATATTACT
>WRIO01000137.1 GCA_009782695.1 Candidatus Cloacimonadota bacterium | reverse complement strand
GAGCCAAGATGGAGTCAACTATAAACTCTATACCGATGTCAAATTTCTTGATCATACTAGTCAGGATGACACCCGGAACCAAATGGTCTTGGTCTATATCGACGCCGATAGCATAACGTTCATTGTCTTTTGCTGCATTGAATACGCCTATACCAGAGCCGCCAGCCACTTGATAAATGATATCTACATTTTGGTTGCGGAACATATTGTCTGCCACTATACGTCCCACAGGTGAATTTTCAAATGGATTTGTCTCTGGGTCATATTTTTCCACATAGTCGATATGCACTTTTATGTTTGGTTTCACAGCTTTTGCACCTGCTTCATACCCTACCCAAAAATCGTGGATCACAGGCTGGTCGACGCCGCCAACCATACCTATAGCGTTTGTCTTGGAATGTAGGGCTGCCAAAGCTCCTGCTAAAAATGAGCCTTCATTTTGCTTGCAAAGCACACTTGCCACGTTCGGTAGGTATTCATTAGCAAAATCGTCTAATATCACGAAATAGACATCAGGGTATTTGCGTGCAAGCTCGTCGACTGGATCTACATGTAGCCAACCACCGCCAGCTAATATACATTTTGCCCCTTTTAGTATCAGTTCTTCGAGTGCTTTTTCTGAAGCTTCCTCATCTTCTGGTTCTGCATAAATGAAGTCTAAACCATACTTTAGCTTGGAATTTATCATTCCGTTGTAGAGCATATCATTGTATGCCCGATCACCCAATCCACCTATACCTACGACCAAACCGAATAAGATACTAAATTCGGGATTTTCATCAAAAGTACCTTGTGCACCTTTGCCCGCTGATTTTTGTGCTTTACAGCTGACTAAACCTACTAAACTAAAGCTAGCCACTATACATATCAAGAGTAAGATTTTTATTGTAAATCTAAACATTTATACCCCCTATCCTAAGATATTATTTACTTGAGCATATTTTCTGCCCGTATATGACACTTTTTAAAAAGTGGTGTTTTTGTCAAGACTTTTTTTTGATAAATGAGAAATATTTTTTATAAAAGTTATTGCTCTGCACATTTGCTTTCAAAATAGATATGAACTTCAGAAGGATTTATACTAAAAAAAACTAGAAATTATAAATGTGATGAGCTTAAAAGGGATGCCTCTTTTGCAGGGTAGGCAACCCCTTGCCTTTTGAAATACATAGCAGACACACCATAAAATGGCGCTCCCGAGCCGACTCGAACGGCTGACCTTTTCCTTCGGAGGGAACTATTCTATCCAGCTGAACTACGGGAGCTTTACAAATATCAGGTATATCGTTACACGACACCTGCTTTTATCAAATCATGAAGGTGCAAAAGTCCGATAGCTATCTCGCAGTCATCCACTATCGGCAGCATAGTGATATGGTGCCTTTCCATTAGATTTAAGGCTTCTACGGCTAAATCGTTTACCTTCATTCTTTTGGGGTTTTTCGTCATCACAGTTTGCACAGATCTGTTCATATCTATGCTGTCACCAGCCAGAAACCTTCGCAGATCGCCGTCTGTAACTATGCCCACCAGCTTGCCTTCTTTATTTACTACACTTGTGCAGCCTAAACCTTTGCTAGACATCTCTTTTACAGCCTCCCGTATATCGCAGTCATCAGTCACAGAAGGGTGCTCTGTAAGGGCATGATAAATGTCAGCTATTTGCAATAATAATTTTTTACCTATCGTACCACCGGGGTGAAACAGTGCAAAATCATTTACTTTAAAATCTTTTTCCTGTAAAACTGCCACTGCTAAAGCATCGCCTAAGGCTAGCTGGACAGTAGTGCTAGCTGTGGGAACTAGCCCAAAAGGTTCCATACTTTTGTCGATAGAGGCATCTATCACCACATCGGCATGTTTGGCTAAGATTGACTCGACATTACCTGTGATAGCTATCAAAGGTATCTGATTGAATTTGATAAAAGGAATGATAGTGATCAGCTCTTGCGTAGTTCCGCTATTCGACAGAGCTAACACCACATCGTCTTTTGTGAGCATTCCCAGATCCCCGTGTATACCTTCGGCTGGATGTAGATAGATAGAAGTGGTGCCTGTGGAAGCAAATGTAGCAGATATTTTACGGGCTATCAAACCCGACTTCCCCATACCAGTGGTCACCAGCTTACCTTTGCAGTCACAGATAAATCGCACAGCATCAACGATGCTGCCTGTTACCCTTTCGCTCGCTTGTATTATAGCAGCTGCTTCATTACTCATCTCATGCTTTATAGTTTTTAATATCGACATACATATATAACCTCTCGATAGCTCAAGTATAACAAAATAATTTTCAGACACTGCATTGAGATAGGTTCTTTGTGGGGAACGATGTTCGCTTTGAAATCAATCAGTGGGACACTACAATTCGTTATTTGTCATTTATATTTAGTAGCTCCTATGCCGTTGGGTAAGGCATCGTTCCCTACGAAAATGTAGGCAGAAGAAAAAGGGGTAAACTGGTGTGGATGATATGTCTGCTTCACAGAATGTGAAAGATATGTTTATCTCAACTTTCAACGAGCGAAGCTCCTCAACGCACGTTTACGTGCCTCAACCGCACGAAGTGCTTTCGGCATTTCTAATTTCTAAAAGACAGTTGGTGACCAAACACTTTATTGTCACCGCAATCGACCACGATGATAGCATAGTAGTTTGCAGGTTTTAGTGCAGGTATGGGGATCTTAAATTTCTTGTCTAATTCAGGGTAAACCCTGTGATTTTCTGTGGTATGAGAGTTTATTAGTTTAGCATCGTCATCGAAAATATCTATTTTTATCGAGGCATCTATCCACAGGTTTCCACTATTTCTGAGCGATAATACTATGCTGTTGTCATAAAAGGCTACATTTGCATAAGATAGGTCTATGGTGCCTGTGTTTTTGATACTACTGATTATTTGTATACAGTAGCGGAAGTCGAGGTTTAGTTCATCGATATTTGATGTAGGGGTACTCATAATCTCTTCAAAAAAGAGCACCGACCAATACGAACCCATGAGCGTCCTGTCCTTCGGGACATTTATAGTATAGCTATATATTATATTTTCTTTTGGAGGTAGCAATATCGTATTTTGGAAGCTAATCCAGCGAGCATTCGACCTTTCGTATTTACCCGGCTCTATAAAGTAATCATCTCCCACTTGAGTATAAGCGTAATCCGCCTGTGTGACATTTACTGAAACTGCCACATCAGAAGGATTATACAAGCTCAAGCTACCTGCCACATTCGAGCCAAGGGATACGTCAAAAACCTTTACAAAATCGTCTCGGATTACAAAGCTACCATAAAGAGAGTTCGCACACAAAAAGATAACAATAAATACTTTATTTAGCATGGATACTTGCCACAAAATTGCTAGAAATTATATTGATGAGTTTATCACTCCATGATGGTCAAACGCACTGTCTTTGTCTCGCGAGAAACTATGGGAGCCCCCAGCTCTGCCCGCAAACGAAATCGCATTTCCAGATTATTTCCTTGCACATTACTGATATTGGTCACCAAGGGTTGCTGACCGGTTGTCAGAGCGACAAACCCCAATGAAGTGGCATTTTGAGGTGGATTTGCTCGAACCTCGAGGATAGTTCCCGGTGCCATCGGTCCATTTGCCAGCTGTGCCACTAATCTTTTGTTTGTGCCTGCAGTCAAGATATTATAGGTGATATCTTGCTCGATATAAGGTCTATATTCTTGATTTATGTTTATAGGATAGCCCTGTAAGTCAAGCTCTACTTGGTGCTGACTCACAGTCAGATATGACACACTGGGTATAGATATGATCACATTTACATGCTCGAAAACTGACCCTTGGGCTACCAATAGCCCAAAGCTAAAACATATCAAAAGCAGCAATAAAAAATATTTTTGCATTATGCCTCCTTTTCCTTTATATAAGTTATCGGCTATTTATCTATTATCTTTAATTTTTTCTAAATATCACTGCACTAATGTAGTAGATTTGAGACCCAACAACAAAGCTGTTCATCAAACCCCAGTTCCAATTGTTCTGCGACTAAGTATAATGTGCTGACATTATTTAGCTGGATCTCGAATCTATAATAAAAGTCTTTCCCAGTAGTTGGCTCCAGATGTGTCCAATACTCCTCGCCTTGAGATAAAGGATGGGGGAGTAAATTACCCGAATGGACACTGATATTACTCTTTGCTTTTCTGCCTTGCAAAGATGTGACCACATTATCAGTGTCATTGATGATTTTTATCCCGGCTCTATTTGGGTAAAATATCAGTTCGCAATCTCTTTTAAAATAATAATTGTCGAGGGTGATATATTTGACAGGGGTATCTCGCAAAGTAAATTTATTTCTCTCACCAAGGATAGGAGGTGTCATGAAGGTCTCCCCTTCAGCTGTAATCTCTACATTTTTTTCTGGTTGATAAAAAAAAT
>WRIO01000136.1 GCA_009782695.1 Candidatus Cloacimonadota bacterium | reverse complement strand
TTTGAACACTATACTGCGATGGATGAAAGAAGACTTGATATTTGAAACAGATGCCACCGTGTGCTTAAAGCTCTCAAAAAACTCCGAGATAAAAGATATAAACCAAAAATATAGAGGAAAAAACGCTTTGACTGATGTGTTGTCTTTCCCTTGCCAAATACCAAATATCCCCTTCAAGGGAGATATCATCATAAACACAGCAGTAGCTGACCTGCAAAGAGCTAATCATACACTGGAAAAAGAAATAGCCATCCTTTTTATTCACGGACTATTACATCTGGCTGGTATGGACCATATCCGAAAAAAAGACCAAGCTAAAATGCAGCTTTTTGAGCTGAAATATCTAGATATGTTAAATAAAACTGCATATATTCCAAAGGTGTAGCACCCTAAAAGTATTTATGGAAAATTTTGATATACTACTATTACAAATCACTATTTGCTTGATATTTCAAGCGATTTTTAATGCCTCAGAGACCGCCTTTTTTTCCCTGAGTAAGATAGACTTAAAAAAGCTCGAAAAAGATGATAAAAACAGCTCGAAAAAAATATTAGCTCTACTAAAAAAACAAAAACAATTACTGATAACGGCTCTACTCGGCTCAAATCTTGCCAGTATTTATGCCACTGCCCAAGCTACCCTTTACACTTTGGATTTTGCAAATACTCATGATCTTTCACTAGCTCACACATCACTACTTATGACAGGGTTGGTAGTAGTTATGACGAGTGTGCAGCTGGTTTTCGGCGACATAATACCAAAGCTTTACGCCTTCTCAAAGCCCATAGCTGTGGCAAGCTTTACCACTTATCTGCTTTATTTTGTTCGTTTTGTCTTTTACCCTGTGATAGTTTTTCTCGAATGGATGCTACAAAAATTCTCACGCAAAAAAGCACAAACCACACAGCACCACACCTCTATAAGCAGTGATGACCTGCGAAATATCGTGAAATCTGAAGCCAACAACCTGCCACTCGAAGAAAGCGAAAAACGTATAATCGATAGCATTTTCAGATTTTCGGACACCACTGCTAAAGAAATTATGGTGCCACGCGTGGATATAGAAGGCGTGGAAATGACCGCAAACCTTGAGGAGCTAAAAAAGATCATCATCGAATGTGGAAAAGCGCGTATCCCTGTTTACAATAAGACATTGGACGAGATAGTCGGTGTGATCTACGCCAAAGACTTGATACTCCACCCAGAAAAGAAAACCTTGCAAACTCTCAAAAGAAAAATCGCCTTTATACCAGAAAATATGAAGATAGAAAAGCTACTAGCCCAATTCCAAAGCACCAAAAAAACCATCGCCATAGTCGTGGACGAATACGGCGGAACTGCGGGGCTGGTAACTATCGAAGACATCCTGGAAGAGATAGTTGGCGAGATTATGGACGAATACGATGACGACCTTTATCGTATCACCAAGCTATCTGATGACAATTACCTGCTATCTGCTATGGTCCCGGTGTCCGAAATAAACCGAGAATTTAACCTCGATTTAGATGAAGAATTTGACAACCTGGCTGAGTTTCTGACTTCGGAACTAAACCACATCCCCCAAAAAAATGAAAAATATGTCTATAAAGAATCTGCAGAATTTGTGGTGACACAGATCAAAAAATTGCGGATACACTTCGTAAGGATGAGACTGCTGAGGGAGAAAGAGGAATAAAAGACTAAAATAGTATGAAAACCTGCTCTTTTCTGATCTGTTTCTTTCTGTCAGCACTTTTGTTAAATGCAGAATCTATGTCACTCTCTATCGATTATTTGGGAATATCGGTAGCAACTGTGTCGTTTCGGTTAGAGGATGACCTGCTCACTGTTACTGCAAAATCCAATAAGGTAACGAATGTATTTACCAGTAGTTTTGATAATACCTACCGCACGGTGCTGGACAGCTTGTTTTTACCTCGCATATATCAAAAAAATATAGTGCAGAGTAATTACCGTGAAAACTCTATAACTGTATATGATTTAATTAAATTGCAAGGGAAGTTTCGAGATACTCAAAATGATATAGAGAATAATTATATCATAACAGAAGGCACAAGGGACTTTTTCTCGAACTTGTTTTACTTGCGGACACTCGATTTAACGCAAAATCATACACTTATGGTCGATTCTGCTGGTAAAATATGGATGGTGAAAACTGCTTTTATACAAAAAGAGAAACTCAAAACGAGCATAGGCATTTTTAACACGCAAAAGATAGAAATATCATTTGCGGAATACGACAATGGACAGAAAATAAGGAGCGATATTTTTACAAACAATTTTATCAAAGACGGAAATACGCTGTATATCTGGTTCAGTGACGACAGCGAGTGTATCCCACTCAAAACGCAATATAATCAGAAACCCGCAAATGTGTATTGGACTATAAAAAACTATGAAAAATAGAAAGAAACTATACACTGCCATCTTTTTTTTTTATGCCCTACTGGTGTTTGCTGTGTCGTCATACCCCTCTTTGGAGATACCTTTTCGGCTTCCGAGCAGGTTCTTGCAGCCCGATAAATTAGCCCATTTTATCGAGTATTTTATCTTTGCAGCTCTATATTATTTATTCCGTAGGCAGTTTCAAATCAGGCAAAAAGACATACTGATAGAGCTGTTTCTCTGGGCTATGATCATCCCTATATTCGACGAAATGCACCAACTTTTTATACCAGGCAGGTCATTCGAATGGTATGATGTCATAGCCGATATGCTCGGGTTTTTTACCTTTATCATTTTAAATATAATCATATATAAAACAAGGAGAAAAGATGGAAATCATTAACTCAAAAAAAGCTCCCGCTGCGATAGGACCATTCAATCACGCGGTAAAAAAGAACGGAATGGTATTTGTATCAGGGACACTCGGCTTTCACGCTGAAACAGGCGTGCTAGCAGAAACATTTGAAGAGCAAGCAGAGCTGGTCTTTCAGCACCTAAAAAATATCCTCGCCGAAGCAGGTCTAACCTTTGCCAACGCTGTAAAAGTCCAGATATTTGTAAAAGATATGGGTAAATTCCCTGTGCTAAACGAGATTTACAAGAAAAACTTCCTTGAGCCCTATCCCGCCCGCGAAGTGATAGAGGTTCGCGACCTGCCAAAAGGTGGCGATGTCGAAATCTCACTCATAGCCATAGTGTAATCTTTGTAGGGAAGGATTACCTAAGCCTTCCGCATACAATATCGTAGGGAAGGATTACCTAAGCCTTCCGCATACAATATCGTAGGGAACGATGCCTAGCGTAGCGAACATCGTTCCGCTTTTCTTTCATAGGGAAGTCAACCATCCTTAAACAACAAATTCATCGTTGTATTGTCGAGGGGTTAAAATCCTTACATCTTGCAAAGTTATTTGAGAGAAATCTTTGTCACCTGTGAGTAAGATATCAGATTGTGAATTTATGGCGTCGAGGAGAATAGGCAAATCTTTTAAATCTCTTATATAAGGTTTTGTTTCTTTTTTAAAGTTGCATTTATTAAATAGTAAATACTCTAATTTGCTTATCTTTTCTTGTATAAGAACAAATCGGTGAGGAAATTTTTTAGAAATAACGATTTCTGTTTCATGTAGGATGTATTCCGTTAACAAAATAGTGTGATTATGAATGATAACAACATTTGAAGTAAAAGAACTGTCGAAAACAATGTAGGAAACCAAAACATTAGAATCAAGCATTATTCTCATTAACTTTGTGTCTTTCGTAACTCCATGATATAATCGGCAACGTCGTCATCATCATACCAACCGACCTTTTCTGCTTCTCCTTTCATAATTTCTTTCATTTCTTTTAAAACTGAAATAACTAGAGAAACAAGAACATACTCCCCATTCTTTTTACTAAAAATCAATTCACTTCCCACTTCTAAACCCATATCTTCCATTAGTTCAGCAGGAAGGGTTATTTGCTTATCCTTATTGATAATTACACTTTGCATTATTTCCTCTTATTATTTATATTAGTTTACTTACCATTTCTTAGCTAAAAGCAACACCACTCCATCTTTTGCTCGATTATTACTATGGTAAGTACCTCCCCATTGTCTATTTAACAAACCAATGAATATTTACAAGATATTTCTCAGCTTTAGCACGCATAACAGGGTATCATTTAATTTTTCCTGCCAGTTCGTCCCTAAACTCAAATAATAATCAACTATTTCTTTATCAAGCTTAACCTTAATTTCACTTTTTATCGGAATGCCGTCTTTGCATATTATAGCGTTTTTAAGGAACTCGTCAGTGATTTCTGGTATATCAGAATAGTCTATATCATCGTCACTCATTTTTCTTAGCTTTTCCCAATTTGTTTGATCTGCTAATTTTCTTATTTCTTCTGTAGTATAGCTAACTATCGCCATAAATTTTCCTCCATTCTCGGCTATGCACTCTCCTTATTGATATCACTCTGATCTCGTTATCGCTCCTAGTG
>WRIO01000135.1 GCA_009782695.1 Candidatus Cloacimonadota bacterium | reverse complement strand
TCATCTTCTTTGTCCTGTTCTGTGAGAAGGTTTCGGACAGTAGGTATGGTGTTATTCACAGTCGTTTCTGCATGAGAGAAAAGATAATCACCTTTATCGAAAATGACTTCAGATATCTTTTCGAACTGATTAAATGGCGAAAGATTAGCTATCAGTTGTATGGTATTGCTTTGTTTTTTATAATCTTCTTGCTCGGCTTGCCGACTAAGGAATTGTGCCTCATCTCTTGCATTTACATAACCTGCTCTTATACCATTTTCAAGTGACCCATTGCCCGCTGCTGCTACGCCATGTTTTCCTAACCATTCGTCCTCAACTACTCGACAAGCTTGATACATTTTATTTCTGTATTCTGCTGAGGTGAGAGTCGGTGATATTATTTTGCCGAATATATTTGCTGATTGTGGGATAATTATAACGAATAGCAGCCAGAAAAACACGACCATTATTATATTATTTCGATAGTTTTTGTTCATAGATATCAGGATACCTAAAAATATAAAAAAAGAGGCAAAAGGTATAGAAAAGATAATCATCAAAGCGAATTGACAAACTACTAAACCACTCCAAGTCCCTGTAAGTGCAAAGAATAGAAGTAGAGATAGTATTGCTGGAATGATAGTGATAATCAGGTATAGAATGATGTAACTAAAAAACTTATACCAAAGCAGGCTTTGCCTTTTCATTCCATATATAGAAAGCAAGCGGAGTGTGCCTGCTATTTTCTCTTTTGATACAGACTCAAAGCTCATAATAAGCATTAAAAAGCCGCAGAGAATACCCAAAATAAAATACCAGTTTAAACTAAATGCATTGCGAGTATTTGTCGCATAAAAATCAAACTCTGGGATGTAATACCCGACCCTACTTCTCACTATATTTGGATAGTTTTCGTAGCTTGAAAAGAGCAATGCGGGGCTTGGCTTATCTATCACAGTAATCCGCCCTGTATTTGACACCAAATCCATACAGATATAATCAGTTTCGGAAAATTTCTTATCTTGATGGGCATTGAAACGGTTTTGATAGACTTCTACATTAGCCTTGTAAGAAGACGCACCACTAACGGCTGCCAGTAAAAACAGCACTACTAACAGTCCAAAGAATATCTGTATTTTCAAGTCGCGTAATAGTAATTTTATGTCTTTTAATAAAATAGTTTTATTCATTTCTTTACCTCACATCATAATGCATAAACTTTGACCAGAGTAGTAGCCAAGCCACAAGGATACAAATAATAAACATCGCTAAGATCATAGCTATATTGGAAAATATCTCACCAAAGGTGAAAACAGGTTGAGTGTATTTTTGCAAGAAGTGTTGGTCCACGACCAATCGACCTTGAGCATTTGCCTTTGCTTGTATTTCCTCATACCAAGCCATAAAATCTTCGGTGGAAGTGAACTGTTCCCAAAAGGTATCAGATGCCTCTATTGCTTCGTCTTCGGCATAAAGGGTGAAGTATCTATAGTCTAAAAGCCAACCTTCTTTTACACCCGTGCTCACTAAGTCGTTTCGAATCTCGCGAGCTTTTTGTAAAAACTTTAGATAATCTGCCCGACTGTTTCCTGCTATTTTATCTCCTATATTGCTAAATAATACTATCGGGTTCCAAAAAAAAGCGTAGCTTTTGGCAGTCTCGGTAGCTATATTTTTACGAATGATATCATCCACCGTTTGCTCTATATTTATGTTTGCAGGGTAGTAATAATCATATAGATATTTCATCCATTTACAATGAGCCTCGTGAGTATCAGTAAACCCCCAAGCGGTCACGCTATGTGTATATCCACCATTCCAAGTCATGTGACTGTAGAGGTTTACATTAGCCTCATCTGGGATGTCTTCATAAGCTATTTTGTTAGCCACTGCTGTTTTATCAGAAAGGTTCTTTTGCAATGTGTTTAGCTCTTTGTCAAACATACTCGGAGTGATGATATAATCCCAGCTAATCGGTAATATGATACAAAGCATCAACCAAGTAAGCAGGCAATAGACTAATGAACGGTTTGGTATCGTAGTTAGGCAAGATATCAGTATGCCCAGAATCGTAAAAAAGAATATAAAAAGGAGAACTAAAAACCAATAGAAGAATACTGATAAAAAGAAGGAGGAGGTAAGTAGATTAGCATAGCTAAACACAAGGATAAGCACGCTAATGATATAAGGAATAGTGAAAGTAATAGCAACGAAAATAAATACACCTAATGCTTTTTTTAGGATAAATAATTGTCTTTTGAAGGGATATGTCATTATTACCCGCAGTGTCCCTGTCTGCTTTTCGCCATTTATACTGTCATAAGATATTAGTAGTATAAAAAGAGATAAGAAAAATGTAACAAGAAATGTAATGTCTATCCTACTGTTTTCTCTATAACGAGGATTGTTTGACTCGTTTTCAGCTCTTGATTGGGTAATCGCCTCTAAAAATTGGATACTGATAACTCTATCGTATTTAAAACCTTCGTTGAAAATGGAAAAAAGTATTGGTTTATGTATCGCACGAGGGTTTATATGGCTATAATTTATAGGGTTTCTGTTGGCTTCTTCCATTTGCATTATATCAGCATTGTATTGGTCAATCTGCTTTTGATAGTCAATCAATCGGACTACGAAAATCGACATAAAAAGCAGTAAAAACATCATCACTGTTAGGTATATCCGCCTACTTTTCAGTAGGTTCAGTATCTCGTGCTTCAATAGTATTTTTAGCATTTTTATTTCCTTTCACCTTATTTCCTGCAGGATTTCTGCTATCATCTGCTTTTGGTCAGAGTATAAAAAACCCACATTGCAATATTTAAGTTTATAAAATATTTTCATAACCAGAAATTATATAAAGCTTTTTTTGTCAAGTTTTATTTAGAGAGGATTTTTGAGAAAAACGACTTAACTGCATTAAAAATATATACATTAGTTCTTAAATTTGAGCTTTCTCAAAAAGGGAGTTTTTAATAGTTTTGGGACGCAAAATCGTGTATTTTAAGCTATAAAGTAAATTTATATTTAACTCCTTAATTTATATGAAATTAAAGTAAGTGACATACAGGGAACTTGGGAGTAGCTCATACATAGTCCCAAGTCCCCTGTTTGGTACTATTTGTATCGTATTTGTTTAAATGTAGTTACAAAGCTTAACAACTATAAAGTAAATTTTTAAAAATAATACTTTATGTAAAATGCTTTCGCCTATAAAATAATTTACTTTTTATTTTTAATTTTTTATTCGTAGGGAACGATGCCTAGCGAAGCGAACATCGTTCCCTACAAAAGATAATGAAACAATATGTAAAATATGAGTTATACAGTCATAATGCAGGACAATTGTCTCTTACTATTGTTTTGCGATATGGAAAAATAAAAGGCATGATGAAAAGGCGATATGCGGGAGAAAAAAAAGGCACAGGTTTTATATAATTTTATACATGTTCTTGCAGCTATTTTACTATTGAATAGCTGTTTCGCAGGTTCGTCTATGGTGCAGCGTTCTGCTCGTGTTCTGGAAGTTGATAAAGTTATTACTGTAGCAGGGTATCAAGCGGGTGTGGAGCAAATAAAGCAGGCACAGGCAAGCAGTTATCCGATTTATGACAAGCAAAATGCAGTCTCGCTTTTTTTGGACAAGGGTCAGCTAGAGTTTTATGCTGGGGATTATGAGTCCTCCATCGCAAGCCTTTTAAATGCAGAGAGATTGATATCCGAAGCTTACACGAAGAGTATTTCCGAGGGTGTGGCTTCATACATACTAAACGACAACACCAAAGAGTATCCCGGAGAGGACTTTGAAAACATTTACGTTAATGTCTTTGGCGCGCTGAATTATTACCGCCTGGGCGACATTGAAAAAGCCCTGGTAGAAGTCCGCCGGGTAAATGAAAAACTGGTATATATAAGAGACAATTACGAAGTCCTCAATGCCAGGCGTTCAACACAAAGGGCGGATTCGATCTGGGGCAAGAGGATTCATTATACCAACTCCGCGCTGGCGCGGTATTTGGGAATGTTATTCTGGCGGGGTATCGGGAATTCTGACAGCGCCCGCATTGACGCCGAAGAGCTTACGGCGGCATATGAAGCATCTCCTGAGATATATTACAACCCCCTGCCTCCGGAACTGATAATGCAGGATCGAAGCTGCGAAGAACTTTCAATCCCCAGAGGTATGGCGCGCATCAATGTGCTCTCCTTTACCGGTTTATCGCCGTTAAAAACCCCGGTAAACACCAATGAATGGAGGTACCGGACTTACTATACCTACAGTAATGTGCTAACCGATCCTTTTGCCGGTCTTTTGTTCCGTCAGAGCCCTGTTGATAAAATTGAAGTAGTTTTTGATGACGGCAGAACAGTGAACCTTTCCCTTCTGGAAGATATGGGAAGCGTTGTTCAGCAGGTCTACCAGAGCCGCAGCGCCCATATTGAAGACAGGAAAATCGCTTTAAACCTGATGACTGGCGCTTTTTTACTAACAGACAGCGCGAAAATAGGGCAAATGTTTTTAACCTGGACCGA
>WRIO01000134.1 GCA_009782695.1 Candidatus Cloacimonadota bacterium | reverse complement strand
ATGGATAGAGGCTACAAGGTCTATGAATTTATCAATGGTTGTTGTGGATGAGGCGCACTGTATCTCTGTATGGGGTCACGATTTTCGCCCTTCTTTCAAGCGAATAATAAACCTGGTGAAGCTACTACCAAAAGGTTTTCCTGTTCTAGCGACCACTGCCACTGCCACAAGAAGAGTTGAAGCAGATATAGCGAGACAATTAGGAGAAGGGCTTACTGTGCTGAGAGGACCTTTAATGCGGCCTAATTTTAAACTATTTGTGATACGGGTGCAATCAGATGACGAGAAAATGATCTGGTTAGGGAAAAATGTAGAAAAGTTTCCTGGCACAGGTATCATTTACACAGGGCGCAGGGGCGACACAGAGAATATTTCTCGGTGGTTCGAATATCTCGGGATCCCCTCTACTGCCTATAATGCAGGCTTTGACGCAGATACTCGAAAGGACATCGAAAAAGGTTTGATGGAGAACCGCTGGAAATGTATCATCTCTACAAATGCACTCGGTATGGGCATCGACAAGCCTGATATTCGGTTTATTTTTCACACTCAAATGCCGCAATCCCCTATCCATTATTATCAAGAAATAGGTCGTGCAGGCAGGGATGGAGAGACAGCTTATATCATACTTTTATACAACGAAAAATCTGATAAAGAGTTGCCACTGGCTTTTATCGAAGGTGCCAGACCAGACCTACAAAAATATGATAACATGATAGAAACCATAAAAACAGGGCTGTTTGGTAGAAATGAAATCATCCGAAAGATAGATATCACCACCACCCAATTTGAGGTCATCAAGGCGGACCTAATAGAGAATGGCAATATAAGAGAAGTGCTATATGGCAAATCAAAGAAATATGAATTTATCCCTAATTCACCTGCCTTAGACACAGCAAGTTTTGAGGCTCTAAAAGCAGCAAAACTACAGGAACTTGATAAGATGATAGAATATGTGAACACAAAAGATTCACGAATGAAGTTTTTGTGTGACTATCTGGGCGACGACACAAAGGTAATCTATAAAAATTGTGACAACACAGGGGAAAAGAAGCTATCTGTAATGACCACTCCTGAGATGGCACAAAAGCTTACAGAGTTTCAAGAAAACTGCTCTCCTGCTTTAGAAGTGGAAAAAAGGGGGACTAACTTAAAAAACGGAGTGGCGGCAGCCCTTTACAGTGTGTCTTTTGTGGGAAACACTATACATCGCTGTAAGTATGAGACTCACGAGGAGTTTCCCGATTATTTATTACGCTTGACCTTGAAGGCATATTACAAGCATTTTAATGAAGCTCCTTTCGATTTATTGCTCTATGTCCCATCGACAGTTTCTGGATATCTGGTCAGAGACTTTGCCGAAAAGATTTCTTACACGTTGAAAATCCCTATCTCCCATAATTTGATAAAAACGAGACAAACAGAAGAACAGAGAAACTTAAAAAGTGCGTTTACTAAAAAAGATAATGTTAAAAATGCTTTCGCTTTCTCCCCTGACTCTGATATAATCAACAAGAGAATCTTACTGATAGATGATATCTACGATAGTGGAGCGACAATAAATGAAATAGGAGATACACTCACCAAAATGGGCGCAGCATACATAGTGCCTTTGACCATAGCCAAAACTGTAAAAGGAGACACACTGTGAATAGTGAGCAGGCATTTTGGATGACTCTTGCCCATGATCTAACCCAGTATAGCTTTTCGTTTCGCGAGGGCTGGAAGATAGAGGACAAGATGAATATGATTATAAAATTTCATCACGACCACAGGATAAGCATTATCGACTTTTTTAATCTATCTATCAAGGACTGGGTAAAGGATTATGAGCTGACTGACTGGCAAGTAAAGGATTTACTGCAAGCAAAAGAGCAGGTAGCAAACAACAGCTTCACCCTGGAACTGCTCCAAAATAATGGGATAGATGTGATTTCTCGTATCTCGCCTGATTATCCTGATATACTAAAAAATAACTTTCGGAAGGCTTCTCCCATAGTATTGTATGCAAAGGGAAACAAGCAGATTTTGAAGGAAAGCTGTGCTGCCATAGTCGGGTCACGAGAAGCCTCAAAAATAGCTATGCAGTTTACCGATAATATAGCCAAAAGGTTGAGTAAAGAGTATAAGGTGGTATCCTCTGGGTTCGCCAAAGGTGTCGATAAACAAGCTCTGGATTCGTCTATAAAGTATCATGGGAAGAGTATCATAGTATTACCACAGGGTATCTTGACCTTTGAGAGCGGTATAAGGACATATTATCAAGAAATCCTAAAGGGCGATGTGCTAGTGTTTAGTGGCTTCCGTCCGAAAGCAAATTGGAGCACAGATTTAGCTATGGCTAGAAATGCATTGATTTATGGTCTAGCCCATGAAATATTTGTAGCAGAAGCTAAACCTATTATCTCAAAACAAGGGGTGGAGAGCAAGGGCGGAACTTGGGCAGGGGCATTGGACGGCTTAAAAAGAGGGCGTAAAGTATATGTGCGACTGCCTGGACCCAAAGAAAAGAATGACAACCTTGAGCTGATACAAAAGGGTTGTATCCCTGTGGATATGAATGGGGATATAGTGGAGGGTGATTTTGGTGAAGGCAGCGAAAAACCAAAACAGAATAAACTATTTTAAGCTATAAAAAGAGCCAATGCTCACCCTTGGCTCTCCTTGTCGCACAAATTTTTATGTTTTTTTACTTCATCAAAACCAATTTTTTGATAGAGGAATAGTCCTCTGCTTTCATTTGATAGAAATATACACCACTACTGATAGGCTTGTTCTGGTCATCTGCACCATTCCAGTTAGCTTGATAGTTTCCAGCCCTTTTATATTCATTTACTAAGGTTTTTACTTTTTGCCCTCTGGAATTGAATATATACAAAGATACATTGCCATTGTTTTTCACAGAATAACTAATGGTCGTCTCTGGATTAAAGGGATTTGGATAGGCATCGTTAAGTGTGGTTTTCAATGGTAGCTCGGGTTGGTCACGGTCATCCACCATACCTACTGTAATGTAATTCTCACGATAACAATTGTATGCACCATTGACCACTAAGCGAACCGAGTATGTGCCCGGCTCTGTATAAGTGAATGAAGGATTCTGCTGGGTAGAGTTGACTGCTCCTTGCCCAAAAAAGAACCATGACCAAGAGTTGATAACACCCTCTGACAAATCGGTAAATTGCACAGTGAGAGGGGCGTTGCCCGAAAGTGGTGTCGCAGAAAAATTTACCGTAGGAGGTATGTCACCTTGATACTGGATAGCACCTATATCTATGGTTCCATCTTCTCGGATTCGAGGGTTCCCGAAAATATCTGTTTCAGGAAAAACGAAGTCTGGTATGTCTGTTGTGCCTGCCATAATCAAGGCAGAATTTCCTTGCAATTCCACCGGCATGTTGCCTTCATAAAGAAAAAGAGGGTCATCTATATTTTCTATGTTGGTGTCACCCCATATCAGATCAGTGCTAGCCGAGGAGATTGTTAGATTTTGCCCATTCGGATAAAAATTGTTATGGATATTGATTGTGGAAGGACCACCAAATTGCATTTTGTTTGGAGTATTATCATAAAAGACACTGTTATAAATATTGATATTACAATCTTCCCCAGAAGAAATTGAGCTACCACCATTGCCAACAACTGTTGCATTTACGATATTAACATCAGAGTTCACAGTAACTTGTATAAAAGTACCCGCACTCCCAACTTGTGGTGAATTATTATAGATTAAAAGATTGGAAAAGTTATGCTTTTGCCTATACATATTGTGTAAATTTGATATATAAATACCTCTCCCTCCCTTAAATTCCGGTAAGTAGTCGCTTTGACCTGTATAAAAAAAACGATGATTCGATATAATAATATTCTCATAATCAACAGTCCTAGAAACAACTTCTAATTGGTATTTAACACTATTATTGAACCATAAGTTTTTTAGCATTATATCGTGATGCATATTTAATGTATGTGTGGGAGATGTACTATATCCACTAGAAACTATACCACCGCAAACACTCTCAAAATGACAATCAGAAATAACAGCCCCATTATTGTTCTCTAAATGGATAGAGTTAATTATTATTCTTTTAAATGAAGTTTCTTCTATGTTGTTATAAAACTTAATGCCAGATATGTTAAAGTATTCTGAACTGTATGCAGAATTAATAAAATATCTAGGTCCTTCAGCATCAAAGATAGTCAGTTCCGGTCCAGCACCTTGTAAAGAAACATAAGACTTCAACCCAATTCCAAACATCTCACCGGTAGAGGTGCTATATGTCCCTGGTGCTATATAGATAGTTTTTGGGTTTTGCGGGTCAGCTTCTATATGATACATAGCATGGGTAACTGTTTGGAAAGGACTGGCAAAGCTGAGCCCATCATTATTTGCATCATCTCCATCGGGTGACACATATAGGTCATGATTTATGAAGCTTTCTATATAAACATTCTGATACACTATCGTTGGGGTAACAGCCCCACGAGGTGTGGCAAGCCAGTAAATATCAAAATTTTCTACGCTGGGATGGCAAGTGATG
>WRIO01000133.1 GCA_009782695.1 Candidatus Cloacimonadota bacterium | reverse complement strand
TAATTCGTCTTCATAGCTGGGTCTTTTATTAGCTTTAATTCAAGTGGTAGTTTTAGGCTTCTTAGATCAAATACAGAATAAACAGGACAACCTGTCTCGATATCTAAATACACAGTTCCGTTTTCAGTTTTCTTTTTGTCTCCTTCAGGTATATATTTGACCTTGTAAACTTGGCAGGTTTTACCGTTCATAGACACTTGTTTTTTTTGCGGCGAAAGTATCAAGTTTTTTGGGTTTGTCTCTTTGAAAATGCCTAACCAAACAAGATCATTGTCCTCTAAGTCCTCTTTTCCGAGTGACTCATTTTGTGACTCTACCATGTCGTTCGCTAACTTGGTTATGCCGGCTTTTAGCTCATCGACAGATTTCCTCATTTCTATCACTTCTGCACGAGGGATACCTTTGTTGTCCTTTAGATCTGCGTAATTGTCAGAGGTCTTTTTGGAAACTAAGCTTGCCACAGCCTTCCCTTCTTCATTGGGCGTGATAGCTATGATGACCTCATATCCGAGCCTAAATTCATAAGCAGGTTTACGCGAGATACTCTCGAAACTCATGGCAAAATTGCCCGGATTGTAGTCCTCTCCTTTTGCTATCATATCTCTAGCTTTTTCCCACAAATCGTCAAAGGCGAAAAGTGAGCCGATACAGGTTATTATCAATAATGTGATGATTATTCTTTTCATTTTATACTCCTATTTGTCTATATTTTTTATGTTTTATGGCAGTGGATATTCCCATACCACATCATCTACTGTCAAATCTTTTTCTTTTATCTTGGAAGTGAGCTCATACGGGGTGATAGCCAGAGTCACGAAATACGGGTCAAGCACCACGCTGGTAGGTATCTGGTTCAAATGAAAGCTCGCTTGATTTTCCTTGCCGTTCACAGGGACTTTTTCCACCTGCATGATCTCACTTTTCCTGTCGAGTAATGCTATCTCCATCCACCCGTCATATTCTGTTGTCTCGCTTTTGCCCTCACTGTCATACTCTCTTCTTTCGGTGGTGAAAGTGATATTAACCACTATGCTTTCGTCTTCGAGCTCCGACCAAGTGGCATCGCTTATTTTGTGGTCATAGATCACAACTTGGTTAAACATCTCATCTACCGTTGCCTTCAAAGAATCAGGCACAAATGGGTCAAGAACCTCCATAAATGCAGCAGTATTTGTGTAAGGCTGACTTTGATATTTCACCTCTTGTAAAAACTGCTGTAAAGCTTGATTTACGCTCTCCTCACTTATCAAGCGGCTGAGAGCGTTCATAGTAAGCATACCTTTTTGGTAAAAGAGATATTGCTGCATTTCGCACTGGGCAAGTGGCAGTTCCACTCTGGTTACCCCACCACGCATACTAATGTATTGTAGTATCACATATTTAAGCTGCTCTCGGTAAAGCTTTTCGGAATAGTTCTTTTTAACCACCATCAAGGAGCTGTATTCGGTGAAGGACTCTGCTAACATAACAGTCCCTCGCACAAAGCCTCCTATCACCTGATGTGCCCACCACTGATGCCCAGTCTCATGAGCAGTGATATAAAATGGATAGTCGATAGTTTTACCCTTTCGAGTGTCTGCTATAAAGCCAACTCCTTCTGAAAATGGTATCAATGTCGCAAACGCTTGGGCGTAATATCCATATCGTGGAAATTCTGCTATGCGTAACACAGAGTGTTCATAATCTCCATAGACCTTTGTGTAGTGTGTGAGTGACTCTTTTAGTCCTGTCATCATATTGTCGATATTATAAGTATGTGCTGGGTGATAATATATCTCGAGTTCCACTGGCTGGTGGTCTATATCTCTGGGTTTCCACACCTCTTTTTTCACATCATACCTTGCAGATAGCACAGTGTAAAAATTTATCATATCGGTCTCTGTGCGATAATGATAATGATTTCGTCCGTCTCTGGTCTCACTCGAGATAAGCTTGCCGGGAGCTAATGCTATCTGGTCAGCAGAAGTCGAGACAAAAGCCTCGAAAGACACCCAGTCACCGTCAGTGGACACATAATTCCTAGTCCTACCCCATTCGTCATCAGTCGGGGGCATAAGGTCTTTCGGCTCTAAGCCTAACTTTTTGCGTCTTTTATCGCGAGATATTTCATATTGTGAATTATAGTTAAACGAGGGGAAAAGTGAGCTATTGATAAAAGTGCCGTTTTTCATGATAGTGCTGCTATTACCATCGTTTGTAAAGCCATTCGGTAAAAAATGTAGGTCGAAGTCAAACCTCAGTGTGTCACCAGGCAGTAAAGGAGTGTCCATTTTATACAGATAAACCCCCATATCTTTGCTTGTATAAGCCAAAGATGCCGGCAGGTCATGCACAGTGATTTCTTTATAATCATACATTACGAACAGTGTGTCTATCGGGGTTGCCTGCATATTTTTTAGCAGGAAAGAGCCTTTCCCTGTCATAGTCTCTTTTTCTGGGAAAATATCTACATAAAGCTTTATATCTTGTATTTTTGGCTGGTTTTGTTTCTCAAAATGTTTGAACATTTTCTCATAATTGACCAACCTTTTTTCCCACTTTACAGAGCCAACAAACTTATTTCTAACACTCGTGTTATAGAAAATATAGCTAGCCACAGCCAGTGTGAGCAGCACAAAAACCCCATTGAATGCTATCGCCTGCTTGGTTTTGAGCTTTTTTAGATAACCTGAAAAATACTTTTTGTGGATACCTCTTTTCCAACACATTACAGTCACACCGGTTAGGATGAGCATCACCAATAACCAATATAACCTAAACCACCACACAGACTCCACATTTGGTCCAAACCCTGCCATATCAGAATATATGATACTCGGAGAAGAGAAGGGACGAAGTAGCCGATGTTCTATTTTTAGCGTTGGGAGATAGCCAAGCAAAATAAAAAACAGCACGAAAACGAAGTGTGAGCCGTATTTATGGTTTACGAAGTTATGGATAAAGAAGGCTAAAAACAGTAGCATAAGTAGCTTAATAAATTCCATAGATGAGAGCTGCATATAGAGCAATAACTCAAAATGGTGGTAACCCTTTATAGTCTGATAGAATATTCCGGTAAGCACAGCAAGAAGCAGATACCCTGCTAGCAAAATAGCCACAGAAGAGAATTTGGAAAGAAAACTGACCATATTCGTGTAGGGCATAGTTTCTTCTATTTGGGCGAATTTATTTTCCCGTGACATCCAGACCAGCTCACCTACGAAATAGGTAATAATGATCATAAAAAACAGGGAAAAACCTGCTATAATAAGATCAGCCACATTGTATGTAACAGGCAAGGTTGCTGTGCCATAGATTTGAGCGCCTTGAATAACACCTGTGAGCATAAAACCCATAGCTAATGCTGCTATCACATAGACCAAAGGGTGCTTGAAAATAAACTTCAAGTTAAAAATCAAACTACTAAAAAACTGCTGGAAATACAAGGTAAAGCAACTTTTATATGCTACTGCTGGAGGGGTAATAGTAAATATATTTTCGGTGGGTTTGATATCGATAATCTCGCTCTTTTTTCGGTCTTTAAATGTGAAAATAAAGTTAAACCGATTGACGCTGAAAAACAAAATCACCGTGCTGACACCTACCCAAAGCAGTCTATTTAGCACGATATATTTTGTCCAGCCTATCATCTGGGTGTTCTGCTGGGCAGCTGTCCACCCTTGTGTAGCAAGAGTAAAAGCCCTGTCTCCGAACGGGTCCATCAACGAAGAAATCAATTGATTGTCAACTTTATTCGCAAGAAGTCCTGATACTCCTTGCAGTATCAAAAGCAAGAACGCTACACCAAATATATAATTTGTCCGTTTTGTCAGCACCACAAACCCTATAAATAAAGCCCCGATAAAGTAAAAATTGGGTATCACAGCCATGACAAACGGATGTATATACCAAAGTAAGCTTGTTTTATTTGGGTTTAACACTTCTGATTTATCCATATACGGCATGTAGCAAGTCAGTTTATAGACTATCATCATTAGGGCTATGATGCCTATCATCACTATGAAATTCCCCGCCATACTGCCTAATATGTATTGAGATTTTTTGATAGGTTTGCAAAACAGGATATTATAGAATTTTGTCTCAAAGTCTTTACCAAACATCTGGCTGATAAAAGATGCCAAAAAGAAGATAGCTAAAAAACTAAAGCCATTACAGAGGGTAAAAATCATAGATGGAGAGTCGATATAGACTGTGTCACCAAAACCCATACGGATAATGACATTGTCAACCATACCACCCATAAAACTTATGGCTAAGAACATCAGAGAGCATAAAATAAAGGCAAACACATAAGGAGATATGTGACGCAGCCGATACTTTATCTCAAATATCATAAATTCAAGCATATATTACCTCTTTTTTTCCCCGCTCCTGTCGAGAGGGGTGGCAGGGAAGGCGCTAGCCTGACGGGGTGTGGGATACAATCTGTGCGAAGCACACATTATTCGTAGGGAAGGGTTACCCAACCCTTCCGCAACATTAGTCCGCAGGACACATATTTTTCCCCGCTCCAGTGGAGAGGGGTGGCAGGCGCTAGCCTGACGGTGTGTGGTATAAA
>WRIO01000132.1 GCA_009782695.1 Candidatus Cloacimonadota bacterium | reverse complement strand
TATAGGTAATCTCATCACATCAGGTGTTTCCTTTAAAAAGGGGACCTCGAAGTATGATACAATTCATAATATTGCGACTAATTTTGGGATATCTGTCATAGATGAAGAGTTAACGACAAAAGCTACTATAAAAAATTTTGCTCAAAAAAAACATTTGATGGTTCAGGCAATGCTGGCTATTGACGATTTATATGTATTATCATCTTCGAGTGTTAAAAATCATTTCATAGAAGATATTGCAGAGTATTTTGATCAAAATAACATATTGTATTCGACAAATTTAGCCTTACTCGGAAAAACAGGAAACTACTACAATTATGATTTTCACTTGCAAAGAACAAAAATAAAACACGAGAGATTCTGTCGAGGATATGGTAGTTTAACTATATCGAATAGAAACCTAATATTATTTAACTGGAATGACACAAAAGATTCTAGGAAGGATAAAAGCGAGTTGATAGTTATTTACAATGATACAAATAAAGTTTCTGATAATGTGTTGTCAGGATTTGAAGAATACGGTATCAGAAAAATTATTCCATTTAGTAAAAGGCAAGAAATGATGTATTTAGATTATGTAGCATAATAGATAATCTGCACCTTTTAATGATAACATTTTACGCATAATAAGAATAAGAAACATAAACACAATAAAGGAGGTTTGTTATGAACAACAAACAAAAAAAAGTAGGCACATTGACAAGGATATTAATAGTCTTGATGCTCACATTTGGATTGGTGGTATTGTGCCAGGCACAGCCGACCGAACAAATGCTAAAAGGCAAATGGACTAGGGAATACAATGACACTGGTGACACCCATATTTGTTCCTTTGAGAATGGGGCTTATGAAAGCTACAGTAATGGTATGATATCAACAAAAGGCACTTATACTGTGACAGATGACATCATAGTCATTACCACTACCCATATATCCGGACCCGGCACAGACTGCAGCAAGCTTTTGACTAGAAACGAATATGAAGCAGCCTATCAAGATTTTGTGGAAAGGATAGCTTCTATAAAAGACGAAGGCACAGAGAAGATTCTAAATGATTTATTTCCAAAGCTGGTGTATTACCTTGATATAGCAGGTGATAAAATGTCGCTAAGCTACGATACAAAAATGGATACAGAAACTCTCGGAATGTCTTTTGAAGAGTTACAAGAAAACAGTAAAAGCTTCCGAAACCACAAAATGAGCCCTGATAAAGTTACTATGGAATACACCCGATCATAAAACGAACAAACATAGATTTATAGACACGCCGATGATTTTTATTGGCGTGTTTTTTTTACTTTTTTCACAGCTGAGACTATAAAGAGCGAAGAAAACTTCAATAGAAACTACTTGACAAAAAAGAAGCTTTTAAAAAATTACATAAATAATAACAATGAGAAGATTTAAAATGAGTAAAATATTTAGTATTTTTTTATATATAACGGTTATATTAGTTCTGCTTTCGTGCTCAAACAATACTACAAAAGGCAATAGCTATGATTATTCGTATGTCACTATAAGACTAACTCACAACTATTATGCTCCTCAAGTAGATATTCCTTTTACAGTGCGTTTCGAGGGTAAAAATGCAAATAGTTCTATGATTTAAACTGAAACTACAGTGGAAAATGCAATTGTTTTTCCTGCGATACGGTATGGACGCTATGAGATAACTGTCACTAACCCGATGTTTAACGGATATTTAGAATATCTCGATATAACCTCACCCGAAGCGTATTTGAACGTCAGCTTATTGGTGGCTGGTTCTTCCGGTGGTTTTGTCTTTTTTGACAAAGGATTCATTACAGAAGGTTGGCAATAAATGGAAGCAGCACATTTTTCTCAGGAGTTTGGAGCTTTATGGAGTAGCTTTAATTCCTTAATAGATGGGACATTCACTTATTTCGACACTGGAAAATACACACAAACATTATTGTAAATTGGCAAAACAGTCGAGAAACAGGGAGGGCAGCCCAAGTTTGTTATGAAATGGACGGGAGCACAGAGTGGTTTTTACCTAGTAGCTTGCTTTAACATATTGTAATATAATGTTTTACGAGATGTGTTAAATTAAAATTCAAAAAGCTGATGATGATATTGGAGGAGCTATAGGGTATTTATACTTTTACTCAATCTCGGCTAAATAAATCGCGTGTATATACTTTATCGGCTACATCCGACAGCTCTTCAGTCATTCTATTTGCGACTATTACGTCGCTCATTTGCTTAAAGCTTTTCAGGTCGTTTACCACTTTTGAGTGGAAGAAGTCGAGCGTGGTGAGGGTTGGTTCATACACTATCACTTCTATACCTTTTGCCTTTATCCTTTTCATCACACCTTGCACAGCGGACTGGCGGAAGTTATCAGAACCTGATTTCATCACTAGTCGAAATATTCCGACTATATTTGGGTTTTTTGCTAAAATCATATCGGCTATATGGTCTTTTCTTGTGCGGTTTGCTTCTACTATGGCGGTCATGATATTTTGGGGGACGCTTGCATAGTTTGCCAGTAGCTGTTTAGCGTCTTTTGGGAGGCAGTATCCGCCGTAGCCGAAGGAGGGGTTGTTGTAGTGGCTTCCGATGCGGGTATCGAGGCTGACGCCTTCTATGATTTGCTTTGTGTCTAGCCCGCGAATCTCAGCATAAGAGTCGAGCTCATTGAAAAAGGCAACCCGCAAAGCGAGGTAAGTATTTGCAAAAAGCTTGATAGCTTCTGCTTCGGTGGGGTCTGTATAGAGGACGGGAACATCTTTTTTGATAGCAGCCTGTAGCAGTAGATTTGCGAAGTCTTCCGCTCGTTTTGACTTTTCACCCACGATGATCCGAGATGGATATAGGTTGTCATAAAGTGCTTTTCCCTCACGCAAAAACTCTGGTGAGAAGATAATATTTTGGGTGTCGAATTTTTTTCTGATTTTTTCCACATATCCCACGGGGATAGTAGATTTTATCACCATCAAGGCGGTGGGGTTCATTTTTTGGACAGTAGAGATGATTTGTTCTATACTGCTTGTGTCGAAGTAGTTTTTGTCGGGGTTGTAGTTTGTAGGGGTAGAGATGATGATGATCTCGGCATCGGAAAAGGCTTTTATACTATCGGTAGTGGCAAGTAGATTTAGAGTTTTATGGCTGAGATATTCTATCAGTTCATGGTCATCGATAGGGGATATCTTTTTATTTATTTTATCGATCTTCGACTGCACTATATCATAAGCTATTACTTCGTTTTGTTGCGAAAGCAATATAGCCATCGAAAGACCGACATATCCTGCACCGGCAACTGTTATTTTCATATGTTATCCTTGATTTTAGCTATCTATTTATCCTTTTTGAGTATTCTGTCTGTAATTCTATGATTTTTAATCTGTATGATTCTGCTACGCTGAGCACATGGTTCATCATTCTATCGGTGTATATGATAGCATCAGTCGAGGTGAAATTTTTGTTGTTTAGTAGGTTTGAAAAGGTCAGTTTTATCTCGTTTAGTTTTATTTGAGCGTCACTAAAAGAATTGTGTGCTAGGCTCATTTTTTCTAGAAAACTGATATCTATCGTTTTTTGGGAATCGTATAGTCGCAGTGTGCTTTCGGCGTTTTCTATGATGAGGCGAATCTCTTTGAATATGTCATAATATCGGAATGCTTCGTTTATCCAGTTTACTTGTGAAATAGTGAGATTCGTGGTGTTTGGCTTTATGTAGGCAAAGAGGTTTTCGCTCCGAAAACTCGCGTCAGAGTAGGTTTGTTGGGGCATTTGGGGAGTGACATTTTGGGAGGTTTGGGTAGGTGGGGGAGAGGGAGGGTCGTTTCTTGTGGGCGGTGGTGGAGGGGGAGTGGGGATTTCAGCTGGGGTAGTAGGCACAGAGGAGGTGCTTTGTGTGGCGGTGATAGGGACTATAAAGTCATTGTTATTCACTCTTCTTTGCAAGGCATTTGCTTTGGAGAGGTAACCAACTGTTCGGTAGAAGGTGATATAATTTTTAGCCTGATCTACTGTGGTTGGTTCTTTTTGTCGATATACATCGACCACCACTTTATACACATTTTCTGTGAGGGTAAAGCACTGTGCGAAGTAGACCACGTTCATATTCATAGTGACTTTTAGGTCATTGCCCTCTTGTTCATATCGAATATCGTCAAACATCCACTGGTCGTCAAAGCTCAGCTTAAAAAGAGAGTCGTTTAGCTTTGTGCCAGTGAAGTTAAGCACAATCTGCTTGTTGTCAGTATCCATCATGGCATTGTGGTGTATTTGCGTGCGGAACACAAAGACAACCCGAACTACATCGTGGAAATCGCCGTAATAATTGTGAATAAGCTCATTTGAAAAAATGGTCACCGCAAAGACCATTACGCATAAAAACAAGAATAACCTTTTCATATACTTCCTTTGCTGTGCAAAAACTCTTGCAAAGCCACTAAAAATGCTGTATTGCTTTCGGGGTCACACACAGAAACCCGTAGGTGATCTTTTAGTAGCGGATGTCCGCCGACAGACCTCACCGATATATCATTATTTAGCAAATGTTCATACAGTTCCTGCGAAGGAGAAGTGGCACAGAA
>WRIO01000131.1 GCA_009782695.1 Candidatus Cloacimonadota bacterium | reverse complement strand
TATCTGAAACAAAAGCCTACTAAAACAAGTGATGTATCTAAAGCGGTGAATCCTGCTGTGAGTGATATCAACGCTTGTTTGCGGTATGGTTTTTTGGCGTTTGCTGATGTCAATGATAATGTGAAGGTGAAGGAGGCGTTGAATAAGCTTGGCGAGATAATGATGGAGAGTAGTGTTCCGAATGAGGAGATTTCAGCTCCTAATATGGAAGCCCCTGCCCCGTCAGACAAGTCTGCCACCCCTTCCCGTAGGGACGGGGAAAATAGCGGTGTGCAACGCACGGACATTCCACCTTCGGTGGAAGTGACAAATGCCAAAGGACAAGTGACCAATGAAGGAGTGCAACGCACGGGACTAAAGACAAAAGCACAGAATATCTTGGAGCTGTCTTTAGCGGATTTGCAGAAGGCGTTTAATCGTAATGCAGACAATGTAAGCGATATACTGAATGAGGCTTTTAACAATGGTTTAATAAACGAGGCTGATTTAGAGCAGGCAGGCTTTATCGTAAGTGTTGATAACGAGAGCAGTCGGCGATTTTTTAAGATTGTTGAGTGGGGCGATCCTATCTTGACAGATAGCGGTTTTGTGGAGGCATTGGAGCAGGGGAGTTTGGTCGCTGATAAGATGGGAATAGAATTTCAGTTAGTAGTCAGTGACAGTCGGACAGAAGGCGTAACAACTCCTGAAGGCAATATCTTAATAAATGTCAATAAGATAGCGAATGTAACAGAGGCGTATCAGTCTGTTCAGAATTATATATTCCGTCACGAGCTTTTTCATTCAATCGTTAATACAAATCCTGGTTTAGCAAAAGAGATAGGTAAGGTAATTGGCGAGTCTTTACTATATAAAAAGTGGTTGGCTAGTAAGTCCTTGCTTTATCCTGATATGACTAATAAGCAGGCAATGGAAATGAACTATGCAAAGGCAGAAACCGAAAGCGAAGCTGATCATAGAGCGAGGGTGACAGAGGAGAGTTACGCAGAATTTATTCGTGATAAAGTGGATAGTAAGGCTTTTTGGGATACGCTGGCGAGCAAGAGTCATAGTAAGTATGCTCGCTTTTGGCATAATGTGAAGGAGCTGTTTCGTAGTATCTTTGGTAAAGAGGGTCGGACACTTGCGGAATACAAGACATTGCGTGACCTTGAGAAGCTTTTGATGAGGCATAATATATCTGTTCAGGGTGAGCGTGATATAAGAATAAGTAAATATACAGAGAAAGTAGTTGACATAAATGCGGGGGTAAAAGAAAATGGCACACGGGAGACAGGAGAACAACTCGCTACAAAATCCGTAGAGCAACAGTATAAGTTCGGAGATAAAAACCAAATAATAAGTAAAAGTTTCCCAGAATGGTTTCAACATAGTGTGCTTAAAATAACAACAACAGGACACTTGAAAAGTCGTGATGGATATGAACTTGCAAAGAAAGGCACTAAAGTAGGTGAAACCAAACTTGCAACGAGGGAAGAAGGTTTAAAAGCAGGCATTAAAGTGATTGATGCATTATTTAGTAAAGACCGTAGTGCCTATTGGAAAATACTTAAAGATGTTGCTATAAAGCACCCTAAAGCCATAGTTGTGTATCCAAATAAAGTCGAGAATGAAACACACAATTGGATACCTTTAGCGTTTGCAATGAAAATAATGTCAAATGTCAACAATATGGATGGTGTCGGTGCAAACTGGGAAATCGGGACATCTGTCGAACAAATAAATACACAAGAGAGAACAGGTGTAGAGCATGATATTAGGATAAAAACCCCATGTAAGTTTACAGGCGAAGTGGAATCAGGCAGAGTTTATGTGATAGTGGATGATGTTTATACACAGGGTGGGACTATCAATCAACTCAAGAATTACATAGAGGACAATGGTGGCACTGTAGTTTATGTAACAACATTGGCAGTTGGAATGGGTCAAGGAGATTATGTTCCAAATAAGCAGACAATAACAGAGCTTGTTGCGTCACTTAGATTATATGACAAAATAGAATTATATAAATTTCAAAAAGTATTGGAGAAAATGGGATATGACAAAGACTTCACAAGACTCACAGAAAAGCAATTACAACAGTTCAGAACTGAGCAGACCCTTGACTACATCCGAGAGAGAATGGCTTCGTATGGTTCAGAAGGAGGGAATAGCTTATATGGAAAAATGGATGAAAACGGAGGAGGGAAAAATCTTTTCGGGGGAAACCAAGCCCAAAAAATAGATGGTTCGCCCTCAGACAAAAAGAGTCAGAAGATAGAAAATATTCTAAAGGAATTAAAATATGACAAAGACTACAGAAAACTCACAGAGCAACAACTCAGAAACATCTGCTATTGGTTCGAGACTCTTGACGGAATCCGAGCTGAATTGGATGCGAGAACTAAAAAAGATGCAGATGGAACACGCGGAAAAACTAGAGCAAACGGAGGAGTGGAAAACCAAAAACGCACCGATATTGGAACTTTTGAGCAAGTTAGCGAAAGCCAAGCAGTAGATAGTCCACCCTCAGATAAAAAGAGTCAGAAGATAGCCCCCGTAGAGCAGGGGGAGAATAGTGCAGCTACTTCACGAGATCAGATACCTGCGATGTTTAAGGATAAGCATTTTGTAACAGGTAAGACTAACAGGGGTCAACGCACGAAGCCTCCTAATTACAATGAAGATGCCAGTAGAAAACGAGCTAAATTTGCAGCTGCAAATTTTGCTATTGTAAGAAAAATGGTTTTAAATATATTAAAAAAAGATACAAGTAAAGTCTCTTTGAAGGGAAAAAGAAAAAAAGCAGGATGGAATAATAATTATTTGTTAGAGTTAGTTGGAACTTTTGCAAGACTGTTTTAACTATTAGTAAACCATTACTTTCTGATTAGTTAAAGATCTGTTTCTGCGAATCACAAAACCTATTTTTCGAGTATATCTACAAGTCTATTCGATTTGTTGAAATTTGATATAATAAGAAAATTTTCTTCTTCTAGATCACTTATCTTAACAAATTACTTTAGAAAATCTAATATTTTCGAAGGTTTTTTATTTATTGTAATTATCAATTAAACGCTCATAGTGTTTTCTAGATTTTGGATAGTTAAGTTTTTTTTCATGCGTTTGCCCTGAAAATATTACCCATATCCCAAATTTATCTTGACTTTTTTTTTGCATTTCATTTTTTGACATTTCTATGATAGATTACATAAGCAAGGCAAATTTCAATAGGTTACGAAAGCTTAACAACCCAAGATATAGAGACACAAAAGCGGAGAATTTCGATGTGCTTCTCGAAGGGGAAAGGCTGATATCACAGGTCATTCTGAATGGTCACTTGATAAAAGAGATATACACCACAGAAAAAGCTATTCGAACTTGTGAAAAAACTATCCAAAAGCTGTCTTGCCCTATCTATTTAATAAGGGATAGCCAAGCTGATGAACTGTCAGAAACCCAAAATAGTCAAGGTCTCTTTGCTGTGATAGAGTTTCAGACATTGCAAATATCAAAATGGGATAGATTGCTTTATTTAAACGGTATATCAGACCCTGGCAATCTGGGGACTATCATTCGGACTGCAGCATCGTTTTCTATCGATGGGATAGTGCTTGACGAAAATTGTTGTGACATAGCAAACTCAAAGGTGATACGGGCTTCTTTGGGTGCTGTCTTTGAAGTGCCTTTTTATATGGGCAATGAGGAATGGTTATTTTCACGAAAAGAAAAAATAATTGTGTCAGATGTGCACGGTGGCAAGCAATTGGACCAGTATGCTTTCCCAAAAAGTAGTTTTATTTTTGTGATAGGTAGTGAAGCAGAGGGAGTAAGTCAACCTATCATAAACAGAGCCGATGAGATAGTGAATATAACCTCATCAGGAAAAATGGAGTCATTAAATGTCGCAGTGGCAACTGGGATATTTCTATATAAAATGAACAGCGATTTAAGTAATAAACAGGGTTAGGATGAACACAGACTTTATCACAGAGAATAAACTATGGTTAGCTCCCTTGGCTGGCTACACCGATGCACCTTTTCGATACATAGCCAAGCTTTGCGGTGCTGATGTTTTGGTGAGTGAAATGGTAAGTGCTGATGGGGTTAAAAAGAATTTTGAGAAAATGGCTCATTACACAGCTTTCGAGGAGTTTGAACGGCCTTTTGGTATCCAGCTTTTTGGTGATTCGCCTCAGGTGATGAGCCGTGCGGCCCAGATTTTAAGCAAGCTTAAACCCGACTTTTTTGATATAAATATGGGTTGCCCCGTGAAAAAGGTAGTGAAACGATATGCTGGTTCAGCCCTTATGTTAAAGCCTGATTTAGCAGAAGAAATCATCAAGCAGTGTGTGCTGGTGCTAAACGATCTGGGCATACCTTTGACTGTAAAAATAAGAGCTGGGTGGGACAATGATCATAAAAACTGCGTTCCTTTTGCCCAGATGTGTCAGACTGCAGGAGTGTCAGCTATATGCGTGCATCCCCGCACCAGACAACAGCTTTTTACAGGAGTGAGTGACTGGGATATTATACGGCAAGTGAAAGAAGCTGTGCAGATACCTGTGATAGGGAATGGAGATATTTTGTGTGCTGCAGATGTGCAAAAAATGTATGA
>WRIO01000130.1 GCA_009782695.1 Candidatus Cloacimonadota bacterium | reverse complement strand
TTCTGGGAGCCTGTTATTAAAAATCCAAGAATTGGTTATCACAGTAGGTCCTCCGAGTAAAGCAGATTTTACTTTACCAGTAAATATCGAATTTTTAATTGTTGTTAATGCTCCTTGTACTGATAATCGAATAGAAGTTCCATCATTCTCACCAAATCCTATTTCTGTGTTGTTGTAATAACTAACAAACGAAGAAGCAGAGGATAAGCCTTCTATATTTATATTTGTATAGGGTATCGGAAAAGCCGCATCATGGAGCATAAAAATGTTTTCCTTTATCATAATGCTTGGGCAGTTTTGGACTTTTTGTAATGATATGTTTACCACAGGGTCAGAGGAATCTTCATCTACTAACACCCTGTTATTTATAAATTGATTTTTAACAATACTGATATTTGATGTATCTGTTAGTGGCAGCAAACATTCTATGTTAACAACAGCATTATATTTATCGCCATAAATATTTTGAAAAACATTGTTTTCCATCACGAGATTCTCTGCTTTTATATCAATTAGTTTGGGGTGCCTGCTTTGATCTTCCATAATGTTCAAGTAAGCAGTCATATCTTCAAATCTGTTATTGAGTAGAGTTAAATTTATAGAACTAGAGTTAATAATCCTTCCATAATAACCACCTATGAATCTACAATTTTTTATCGTAACTTCATCTGTATTACTTACAAAAATTGCTGTGGGAAAAAAAACAGCAGTCGTTTGTCCATAAAAGGTTACATTATCTAAAGTGACAGTAGCATTGTATATAGAGATGCCTAGTCTTGCATTTACCAGCTCTAAGTTACTTATTGTATAAGTATTGCCAATATTATTTATTGAAAATCCATCAAATCCTTCGCAATCTAAAACTACAGGATCTGTTTCATCCTCCATCCTTGTGACTGTGATATTATGGATTGTATTAAATTTTATTTCTCTGTTTCCTTCTCCAGAATAGATACCTGGGTAAATATAGACAGTGCCATCAGGTCCGCATTCATTTATTGCCTCTTGAATTGTGACATAGTGATCGGGATAATCTGGATCATCCCCATATATTGGATGAACATAAACCTCTGTCGATAATTGATTGATAGTCACATCAAAAGTGATGGTCGGTCCAGCAACTCCTATATTGTTGATGGTCAAACCTCCATATATGCCATTTGTTAGAAACGGAGAAGGGTTCGTGTCTCTGTCAATCCTTGTAGTTTCAAAATTATATTGACTGGTAATATCTGCCGCATATTGGGCGCAGTATAAATTCCCATTTGTATCGGTAGTGCCATTAGGACGATAAGTGTATAGCTCAAAATTGCCAGAATAATTACCTGAAATCGACTCATTAACCCGATAAATCACAAGGCCAGACTCTGGAATTCCAAGCCCTAGTGTGTCTGCAGGGGAGTTGAAATTAGGAGGATAGTAAGTGTCAATCCAGTCACCAGTGTTTATCCTATACTCCACTATAAAATACTCCTGAGAATAAGGTGAGTTTATTCGATAAGCATGGGTGGCAGGGTTGTATATCAGTGGTTCTAACGAATATGACCCACTTTCAGTGATAGTTTCTATGTTTATCCCCCATGCATTATTTCGAACATATTTCCATCTGGAGTAGGCACACATTCCTTTAGGAGGATGTGCTGTTGTATCATTTTCTGTCTCAAATCGATATTGTGCGCCTCCGTGGACATCAAAAAATCCAACAGGGATTATCCCATGTTCTCTAAATCCAGCACTGTATAGATCAGGAAAACCGAGTGAATGGGTAAACTCTGCTCCCATTACACTGACCGCACTTTTTTGGCGAGTCCATACAACACCTTCTACATTTACACAATAACTGTTTATTCTTTTCTCATTAATACAGATATTTATAGCTGTAGAGTGTGAATAATACGATGCAAAAATAGGAAATATGTTGTTTGGATTGCTATCATTCATAAGCCCTCTAAGAATGAAGGTAACGTTATCGATAAATCCATCATTATCTAAGTCTACATCAATAAATTGGTCTATATGATCTCTTGCCCATAACAAAGCTCCATAAAACAGCTCATCTCTTCTTGCTTTCATTTCAGTATCTGTCAGGTACCCTATCGTGTTAGTTGAATCTGAACTATTTGCTCTCGGTCTATAATAATCTGTAGGGTTTGGTGCTCTATATACAAAAACCATACTGTCTGGGTTTGTATTATTGGTTATGATATGTGATTTAATGTAAGGTTGTTATAACTTATTTCTTTGATATATCGCTTTAAAGATTTATCTGTTTCAGAACTCCCGTGTTCTGGACCATTTAAAAATTCTTCGTAAAAGCTATATTGTTGTTCAAAATCCATGGCCCCTTCACATTTTCTGCAGTTTAGTGAAGGGTAATGAGCGGCACATGAACCATCCACAGCGAAATTAATAAAAATAACTATAGAATTTACCTCACCAGTAGCAGGTGTTCGGACAGTATGCTGTTCAAACTCCTCATCATAAGGTTTCCTAATAGCTTGGTATTTCTCTGCACTGATATTTACCCCTTTTACGATGCCTAACGTCGCAGGATTATACTCATTTACACGATAGCCAGTAGAAATTATTTCATCAGCTACCTCGTCGTGCACTGCCCAGCAGAGCCAGCCGTTTCTTGGGTCACGGACCATCGTATACCCGTTTTCATCGTGTAAAACATGATGAAACTCATCACCCGACCAATATGCTCGCACCTCTGTCTTGGTATCGGGTTGCATTAGAGTGTGAGGGATATAGCTGTGGTATGTCCCAAATAACGAATTTGTAAAAATGACTAATAGTAACAATAAAAGTAAAAAATTGATTGACTGTAAAAAGCTTTTCATACTTCCTCTATTTTTTGTACAGAACCAATTATATTATTTCGCTTTTTTTGTCAAGCATTATTTTCTAAATAGAATTAATTCATTGCAATTACTAGACCATAGAATACTATAATTCTCTTATAAATGCTTTGTCATCAAAAAATTTATCAGGGCTACACCCTCTCTCTCTACTTCATTCTCTTTTATCACTTTATACCCTCTTTTTTCGAAAAAAGGTTTTGCTGTTATAGAGGCGTAAACTGTTATTTCACTTGTTTCGCACTGCTTTTCTAGTTCATCACAAATCAGTGTGCCAACTCCTTTTTTGATATAGTCTTTATGGACATATAGCATATCTAGTAGCCCAGTGGGAGTCATTTTCCCAAAGCCAACTATTTTCTTTCCTTCACAAGCTACTATCGTGCCTTGTCCTAATCGAGCTTTCCCCCATTCTATATGGTCAGTGTTTCGAGAAGCCCATACATCCAATTGCTCTTTTGTGTAGTCGCTGGCATTTACAAAATGGACCGTATCGTAAAAGAGTTGCCAGATTTCATAGCTATCAAAATCAAAGTATCCTCTGAGTATTAGTTTTATAATATATCCTATTAAATTACTTTATTTACTTGATTAACTCATTCAATCTAGTAGTAAAAAAGTCGTTAGTTTTACAGAAGTCTTGCTCATATCAACTTATCTACTACATCATCTATATGGCTTGCAAAGAGACAGTTCAAGCCTTCTTTGGCATCTGGCTTTAGCTCGAGGAAGTCTTTTTTATTGCCTTCTGGGATGATCACAGTCGAAAAGCCATATCGTTGGGCAGCGATGACCTTCTCGGTCAAACCTCCGATAGGTAACACTTTCCCTGTAAGTGATATTTCGCCGGTCATAGCGAAAGTGTGGTTGACAGGTCTGTCGCTGAGTGCGGATATCATAGCTATGGTGAGCACTAGTCCAGCCGAAGGACCATCTTTTGGCACTGCCCCTTCGGGTATGTGGATATGTATATCAAATTTCTTGAATTCTTCGTCGCTTAGGCCCCATTTTTGGCTGTTCTTTTTTATCAAACTCATAGCAGCTTTGGCTGATTCGTTCATAACTTTACCGATATTCCCCGTCATTTGAAAACGCCCGTTGCCAGCATATTTGGTGACTTCCACAGGTAATATTTCTCCCCCCACAGCAGTCCAAGCTAAGCCGTAAGCCACTCCCACAGCGTCCTGCCGCACTAGGTCTTTTTCACTGTATATCGGCATACCAAAAAATTCTGTTAAAGTTTGGTCATCTATCGTGATAGCCTTTTTTATCTCATTTTTTAGGTGTCTTTTTATCGACTTACGAAAGATGGCGTTTACTAATCTTTCAAGCTCTCGCACGCCTGCTTCGGCAGTATAGTTACGGATAAGGGATTTTATGGTTTCGTCACTGATATTGATGGTCAGTTTCTTTTTAGTAGCGAACTCTTTTATTTTTTTCGGAATGATAAAGTCCCTACAAATAAAGGATTTTTCGTGTTCTGTGTAGCTGTTTAGCTTTATGATTTCCATTCTATCGCGCAAGGGGGGCGGTATGGTGGCTAGATTATTTGCAGTGGTGATAAAAAACACTTTTGATAGATCATAGCCAAAATCGAGGAAATGATCTCGAAAGGTAGAATTCTGCTCTGGGTCAAGCACCTCCAACAAGGCACTGGAAGGGTCTCCCTTGAAGTCATTCCCTATCTTGTCTATCTCATCTATCATGATCAAAGTATTTATAGTCCCAGTCTTTTTTAG
>WRIO01000129.1 GCA_009782695.1 Candidatus Cloacimonadota bacterium | reverse complement strand
TTATCACTTTTTTATTTTTAGTGTTTTATAACGCCATAATTTATAGCACTTTAAAAGAAGGAGCATACAAGGAGGGTCGGACTAGCTAGCACCACTCCGACCTTCCTTGTATTCTCGTTGTGCAAACATATTATAATACATAGCTTTATAAATCTTCTAGATACAAAAATTAAATGATGTTTTAAAATGATATTTTCTTTATAGTTTACAGATAATATTTAATCTGTAATCAACTTGGATAGGGAGCGTTTCCTACTCGCCCTCGCAAATTTGTATTGACAAAAAAAGCTCCATTATTTTCCTTGCGAATATGATTAAAAGGTTCTTAAAGTATTATATTCCACATAAATGGCTATTTGTGTTAGCTCTGTCGGTAGCTATGCTATCCTCTGCTATAGTGATCATAATCCCACTTTTGACTCGTTCACTGCTCAGCACTCATATCCCAGATAAAAATATCGCCGTAATTATAAAATATTTAGTAGTCATCTTATTGGCGATCATGATAAAGTCACTTTTCACCAAAATACGCGTCAAATGGGGACATTATCTTGGCGTGCGTATGGAATATGATATGCGAGAGGACTTCTTTGGGCATATTCAAAAGCTTTCTTTCAATTATTTTGACAATACAAAAACCGGCCACCTGATGTCCCGCCTTTCAAATGACCTAAATATGATAGCTGAGATGGCACATCATGCCCCAGAAGACCTACTGATTGCTGTTGTGATGCTGATAGGAGCTTTTTCTGTGATGTTTCATATAGACCCGACTCTCGCAGGTATGACCCTGTTGCCATTACCCATTATGATAGCGTGGGGAATGGTTTACGGCGGGAGAATGCGTCAAGGTTTTCGGTTAGTTCGGAAAAAGATAGCAGATTTAAACAGCAGTATAGAAAATTCTGTGCAAGGTATCCGCGAGGTCAAGGCTTATGCAAACGAAACTGTCGAACTACACAGATTTAACAGTGTAAACACAAATTTCAAAGACGCCAAAGAATATCAGTACCGCTTGATGTCAACCTTTGAAGCAGGTATGACCTTTTTCACCGACTTCTATATGATTTGGGTGATAGGCGTTGGCTGCACCTTGATGTTTAAAGGGCTGATACAGATACATGATTTGATAGCGTTTATCTTATTTATTAATTATATGCTCGACCCTATCAAACGGCTTGTCAACTTTATGGAGCAATTTCAGCAGGGTATAGCCTCTTTTGAGCGGTTTGTAGAAGTGATGAACATAGAGCCTGAAATCGAAGACAAACCAAATGCAGTTACCCCAACGACCTGCAAAGGAGATATCAGCGTCCAAAAAGTGAGCTTTCATTATCCTGCCACCGAGATCACCGTGTTAGACGAGGTTTCTGTGGAAATACCTGCGGGGAAAACCATAGCTCTCGTGGGAGAATCTGGTGCTGGCAAAAGCACTTTGATAGCCTTGATACCCCGGTTTTACGAGGTAAATAGCGGTAAAATACTGTTTGACGGAAAAGATATACTTGACTTGACCCAAAGGTTTTTACGCCAAAACATAGGCATAGTCCAGCAAAATGTCTTTCTCTTTGACACTACTATCGGGGACAATATCTTGTATGGTAAACCGAATGCGACAGAATCGGAGATGATCACAGCGGCAAAGAATGCTAATATATATGACTTTATAGTTAGTTTGCCTGATGGCTTCGATACTTTGGTAGGGGAGAGGGGTATCAAGCTCTCCGGAGGACAAAAGCAGCGTGTAGCTATCGCCCGTGTTTTCCTTAAAAACCCTGCTTTTCTGATTTTTGACGAGGCTACTTCTTCGCTTGATAACGAGTCTGAGGCTTATATCCACCAGTCTATGATAGAGCTTAGTAAAAACAGAACAACATTGATCATAGCACATCGCCTTTCCACAGTGCAAAATGCAGACTTGATTTATGTGCTGAAAAAAGGTAAAATAATAGAACAAGGAACACACCGAGAGCTTATCTCAAAGGAGACATATTATCACACACTTTATAACAAAACACTTTTTGAATAGAAACACGAAACTAAATATAAAAAATAACGATACAAGATTTTTGATAGAAATATTGTTATGTTTTATAGCCCTATCTTTCTGCTCTTGTGGATTTAATAATGCCCTACTTGACGCACCTATCGGCACCGAACCGGGTTATATTAAAAACTTAAAGCTCGAAAACAATCGATTGACTTTTACCACAGAGGACAGCACTTATGTCCACCTGAACTATAAAAACAGGATAAACAACACTGATCAATACAAGGCATGGTCGGCTGGGAAAGCAAAGCTTAGCCACCAATATCACTTGCCAGTGTCTGCTGAAAGCATAGACTACCAAATCTCCTTGTCAGTGACAACCATAAACAATACAACCGTTGCGGACACGACCTTCACCTTTCATTCTACCTTGCAAAACCACCCTTTTTTAAAGGTTCATTTTATCAATGTTCAGCAAGGTGATGCTATCTTGATAGAAACCCCCGAAGGCAAGAACCTGCAAATAGACGGCGGATATGGAACTCTGCGTGATAGAGAGTGGCAAGGTGGGGGAGAGGCACTTGCTTTGCACTATCTTCAAGCCCAAAATATCTCGCATTTGGATTATATCATCGAGACCCACCGCCATGAAGACCACTGGGGCGGCCTGCAAGACATCACAAGCAGCAGTATCACACACGATAAATACCTTTCACCCACCGACAGACACGGCTATCGCTCAGGGTCTTTTCTAACCTTAGAAAGCCAAGTGTCTTTTCAAATCTTGAACATAGGTTATGACCCCTCTTACAGCGAAAATAATAGAAATAATGAAAGCATAGTGCTGAAAGCAAAATACTATGACGCTGAGTTTTTATTCACCGGTGATGCCGAAGGTGAAGTGCAGGAGTGGATATATGATAGGGGCTTTGATCTGTCTGCTGATGTCCTAAAAGTAGCACATCATGGAGCAAATAGTAACAGCACCACCGATAGCATATACTTGCAAACAGTTTTTGACAAATATGCAAAGATTGCTATCCTAACTTATGGAAAAAACAACCCTTATGGACACCCAAGAGCCTTAAACAGA
Source organism: Candidatus Cloacimonadota bacterium (assembly GCA_009782695.1). Lineage (GTDB taxonomy): Bacteria > Cloacimonadota > Cloacimonadia > Cloacimonadales > WRIO01 > WRIO01. The sequence continues at coordinate 1,534 of WRIO01000129.1, read as the reverse complement.
TTCACAAATATTTTCACATATGGTCAAAATCCAGTTCAATCCACACCTGCAGGAAGTAATTATACCTTCGATTGCGGGAATATACTTGTGCTTTCCGATGGGCAGATGGTGTTTGTTACAACGGAAAAATGACTGGGTTAAATTTTTATTTTGTTGCAAAATATAGATATTTTAGTTAAATAACTGGGAGTATATTATGGGCATAAAATCGATAGAAATAAAGAACTTTAAGTCAATAAAAGATTCGGGAATCGTAACCCTATCTAATATCAATGTACTTATCGGTGCAAATGGTGCTGGCAAGAGTAATTTCGTAGAATTTTTTGAACTTTTAAAGAATATCAGCACAAAAAACCTTCAAGATTATGTGTTAAAAAATGGTGGTGCAGACTATATCTTACATTTTGGGAGAAATACTTCGAGTGAAATGTCTGGCAGGATATTATTTGACAACGAATATCAAAATGAATATATGTTTGAGCTAAAATCAGATAACCAAGACAGACTTTATTTAGCGAGAGAACAATCAAATACAAAAGATAATCCTTATGAGGAAGTAAATTTAGGTAGTGAAACAAAATTACTTCAAGATCATGCACCTATTTGTAATCAATTTCTATCAAACTACTTAAAATCACTGAGGATTTATCATTTTAACAACACTAGTTTTTCTGCAAAAATGAAGTTAACTTGTCATATAGGGGACTATGCTTATTTATACGAGGATGGCAGTAATATAGCTGCTATGCTATATAGATTTAAGAGTCAATATCAAAAAGACTATAACATCCTCTTGCATATCATAAAATCAGTTGCTCCGTTTCTTGAAGATTTTTATGTAGAGCCAAATGAAAAAAATAAAGAAACAACCATATTGCGCTGGATAGAAAAAGGCAGAATTTTCTACGGCAGTGCCTTATCAGACGGAACACTTCGGTTTATTTGTTTAGCTACCCTACTCCTTTTTCCTGAAAAGCCAGAAACTATTATCCTTGATGAACCAGAATTAGGGTTACATCCTTTTGCTATAGAATCATTTGCAGAACTAATTAAAATGGCTTCTTCTGAAAGCCAAATAATTATCACCACACAATCTACTGAATTAATAAATCATTTAGATATCGAAAACATAATAGTTGTTAAGAGGGAAAATGGTGAAACTACTCTTCACAGACAAAAAGAAGAAGAGCTTAATCAATGGTTAGAAGATTATAGTATCGCTGATGTGTGGAAAAATAACATAATAGGTGGCACACCTTTATGAAAAATGTAATAATAGTCTGCGAAGGAAAGACAGAAAGTGTATTCGTAAAGAATGTATTAACCCCTTATGTACAAAATCACTCTGTCGGAGCAGTGATACCTATTACAATATCCACAGCAACAACCTCATATAAATCTTTTAAAGGAGGAGCTTTAAGCTACCAAAGGCTAATAAATGGAATAATTAACTTTTTAAAAGACAAAAATAATATCGTTACTACTATGATAGATATGTATGGTCTTTCTACTGATTTTCCCAAATATAAAGATG
>WRIO01000128.1 GCA_009782695.1 Candidatus Cloacimonadota bacterium | reverse complement strand
AGTTCTTTTGCAAGGTCGTGCACTCTTATTGGCAAACTATACCTCCGTTTCTTTTGCACAGAAATGTTTTTTTATACCTTTTCCAAAACTAATATCAGAAACCCCTATTATACCGATAGCTTTACCAAATAGAGACTCGAAAAGGCTTATTGTCCCCATATAAAATATATCGATTATCACATTTTCTGTGTGTTTTATAATCGATTTTTTTGTGTTTTCGCTGAGATCCTCTGCGCATATTATCATATCCACTTTTTTACTTCTTACTCCTCGTAGCACTGCATCATGACCGAAAATTATCTTGTTTGCTTTGTGAGCGAACTGCAGTAGTGTCACTATTTTGTCCCTTTGATCATCTTGCATATCACTATTTTCCCTTGTTTTTCGTCTTCCTATTTATCCAATTGTCTAGATATTTATGGCAATCATTATCATCACAAAAATAGTATCCACGACATTTTAATTTATTATTTATATCTATGACAATTTCTTTGGATTGTTTATCTTCATTTAGAGCAGTTACCGCAAGCACTATAAACCTTAATAACTCTGCTTTATCTTTCTTTTTTTTGCATATCACACAAGAACGAGGGTTCATATTACAATCTTTGGTTTCTGATACTTTCTCTGCTATTAGAAATGGTTCGAGGCATCTTTTATCTTTTGAGCTGTATTTTTCCCGATACCCTCTATATGAGTGAGCTCGGTGATAGAGGCAGTGAAGACATCTTGAACTGAAGTGTATCCATGCTCTTTTAGGATGTCAGCTATTTTTGTAGTAACTCCGTCTAGCTCGTTTACATGGCTGGTGATACGCCTTTCCTCAGCTACTTTTTCTTCATACTCCTCGATAGTAAAGACATCTAGCTTATAGTCAACCAGCTTACCTGCTAATCGAACATTCTTTCCCATTTTACCGATAGCAAAATTCTTGTTTTTAGGGTCAACGATGATCCTAGCAAATCTTCCCTTCTCTGTGATATATACTTTCTCGATGATGTCAGGACCGATAGCATTGGTTATCAATATTTCGGGGTCATCACTCCACTCGATGATATCTAATATCTCACCTCGTAATTCCTTCCGTATCTGTTCTATCCTGATACCCTTTGGTCCTAAACAAGATCCCACTGCATCCACAGAATTTTTTTTTGATTTCACTGCTATCTTGGTGCGAACGCCTGGCTCTCTGATGATCCTTTTTATCTCTATATCGCCAGCTAATACCTCAGGAACTTCCAATTCTATGATCTTTTTTACAAATTCGGGGTGAGCCCGAGACAATATTACTATCACATCATTGTTCCTCTTGCGGATATTTAGTACATAAGCTCTTACATTATCGCCAACTTTGTAATATTCATTTTCTATTTGTTCTTCCACTGGTAGTAAAGCTTCAGCAAAGCCGATATCTACTGTGTATCCGTTAAAATCAGACTTTTTTACTTTTCCATATACTATTTGATTCTTTTGTTTTTCAAAATCAAACATCTTGCGGTCTTCTTCCAATCTTTTTATCTTAAAAGCTATCTCTTCTCGTGCATGCTTGATTAACTTCGGTTCTAATTTCTGGATAGAAATCTCCACTTCTATCAGATCGCCGATCTGAGGGTCACTCTTATGAGAATACGCTTCATTTAAAGACATTTGGCTAAAAGACTCATCCTTCTCGACCACTTCTTTGTAAAACTTTACTGCTAAATAATTCGTGTCATAATCCAAAACTATCTGCAGTTCGTTCTCTGCTTTGAGTTTCTTGCTAAGTACTTGAGCCAAACTTTCTTTGATGACAGTTTCTATACGAGCCTGATCTAATTGACGCATAATCGCTAACTCTTTTATTATCGCTAAAATATTACTCATTTATTATCCTTCCTTACTACCCCTCTTTTGACTACTTCTACTATCAGATCTCTTTTTCTTTTCATTTAATAAAACATAGGTCTTGGCTCTTTTTATGCTTTGAAAAGATATCGATAAACGATTCGGGCCGTCTTCTAACATGATCGTATCAGAGTTGACTTCTATCAGTTTACCTATCATTGTTTCTTTGCTACCATCTTTTAAATACTGGATTCTCAACGTCTCGTTGATACTACTAGCATAATGCTTTTTAAACTTTAACACTCTTTCTACACCTGGAGAAGATACTTCGATATTTAGGAAATCCTTTAAATATTCATTTTTTCCTTCACTCATGGTGTTTAATTCTTTAGCTACTATGCTGCAATCATTTATACTTACACCATTTACCTTCGTGATATATACACGTAACATTACCCCCTTTTGTATATTGATGACATCGATATCATACAATCTAACTTCACATTTTTGACAAATCTCTTTGATTGTTTCCTCTAATTTTTCAAACATATATCTCTCTATTTAAAATAAAAACCACTGATAACAGTGGCTTAGCATAACATAGCTTTACTCGAAAACCATAATTTTTTTTATGGTTTTTCTGTCAAGTCTTTTTTTAGTAAAAAAGTCGGTTCAAAGAAAAAGTAAGGAAGGATTAGTTTATGTTTGTTCTGGATCTACCTATATGTCATGATGGGATATTTGATTGAAGCAAGTTTTTCATTTGGACTCCTGTAACGTCTCTAAAACGGCTTTAATAACTAATGTGTTACAATTTACATAACTGATAGGCATTCCTTCTTCTTTTTTTTGATAGTTTTAGTATAGCAGAAATATTTTAAATAGGTTTGCAACAAATCATACATTTGGATTTGTACTAGATAAAAAAAAGTTTAATCTAATAACCTTATATTTATACTATTGCAATTGCAAATAAGGATAACCCTCATTTATTGCAGAGTCTATCGCCCATACTTTCTCAAAATCCCAACCGATGTTTACATAAGGCTGCATTGTCTTCATCTCGTCTGTTTTTAAAGCGATGTTATCTTTTTGATGAACTTTGATGGAAAAAGAAGATGTCCTCAATCCTTTCTTTGTCGCAGCTAACTCCTTATTCCAAATATTGCTAGAAATATTAGTATCATTTATTTGTCCATAAGAAGTGATTCTAGATACCAACCCAAAGGATTTTGGAGCTTTATTCTTATTCACAGCATAACAATTCGATATAGTGCCCCTATTGTTAATCTGACCTACCAAACCACCAACTTTTTTCGCAGTGCCAGTGATATTCCCGATATAATATGAATCATCTATATCAGCCCCGTACATACTACCCACCAAACCACCAACAATAGCGTTATTGTTCACATTATGGAAGTTGACCTTAGATGAGCAGTTTTTTATCGTCGATTGATTAGCCGAACCAACTAAACCGCCCGCAAGATAAAAAATTTTTGGGTTTATGTTTAGGAGGTAAATATCTCCTGTTACACTACACCCTTCTACAGTGCTTTGGTATGCCTGTGCTACTAAAGTGGCACCCGCCCCATAAACAAATGTCTTGCTTCCCTCTAAATTCAAATTGCTGACCTTTGAATCACTGATAGTGCCGAAAAAACCTATCATCTGTCGCCATATCAGATCATCATGCGGATATTCGGGTTTATTTATATAGATATTCTTTATGGCATGCCCTCTGCCATCATAATCCCCATGAAATATTTTGGGATGGTCATCAAGGTGCATAGAAATGTGCCCAATCGGTGAAAAACCGGTGCCACTATTCCAATTCATTGTGTCAGTGGCATCTATATCCGCTGTCTGCACAAAGTGATATTTGGTGTCTATATCACCCCACACACTTTCTGTTTCAGAAAGCCAACGAAGGTTCTCTAAACTGCTTATCTGAAAAGGGTTTTCCAGTGAGCCAGCATTACTGTCTGCGAAATTACTCGGCGGAACAGCTGTCACTGACCAAAGGTTCACTATACCCACTATAAACAATAACACTGGAAAAATTCTCATAGACTTCATTTTATACCACCTGTCCTATTTTTTTTCTGTTGTGTTCTTTGATATGTTCAAAGCGATAGCTTCATCCCTATATGGTAAAAAAACCTCGCTCTCCCATACAGTAGCAAAAGATTCTTGCAGAGCATCTAAATTCATTGCACTGTGATAGTTTTCTCTTTTTGCAAATTCAAGCAAGAATTTTCCTGCCATTTCTGGATTGTTTATATCACTATAAAGAAAGCCTATTGTGAGCAAATATGAAGTTGTAAATCTGTTTACCTTCCAAGCTTCCCAATACAGCTCTATCGCCTCTTCCTTTTGACCTTTTTCGATTAATTCACTTGCCTGCACCACCATATCATAGCTGTTCTCCGATGCAAAAAAACTATCTACTGTTTTAGAGTCTAATGAGAATAAAAGTGTGATAGTCATGGCGATTACTGCCAAGCATATAAACTTTTTAAGGCTACTGGTAGCAGTGAATTTCTGTGTTTTCGTATTGAACATATTGTCCTCTCTTGTTAATCTTATTTTTTATAGGGCAATTTTTTAAAATATAGTATTTTTGTCAAGCACTTTTTTGCACTTGATAAGGAATGACAGGTGTCATAAGTTGTCAAGTTAGGGTAAGGTTCACTATACCCACTATAAACAATAACACTGGAAAAATTCTCATAGACTTCATTTTATACCACCTGTCCTATTTTTTTTCTGTTGTGTTCTTTGATATGTTCAAAGCGATAGCTTCATC
>WRIO01000127.1 GCA_009782695.1 Candidatus Cloacimonadota bacterium | reverse complement strand
CGAAGATGATGAATTATCTTTATTATACACACTTGATTGCTCTGTAATAGATAGGAAAAATATGTATTATGAATATCCATACTTATACTTAAACAATGGGTTTAACTTTCAAGTTATAAATGTTTTAAATGATTTTAATATAGAATATACTCATGGACTATATAGGCGGAATGTAGCAGAATACTTTGTGTCGGCAACATCAGATAATTTTTATTATATAACTGATTATGACCCTATTACTTATGAGTTAAAGATTTTTTCGGCTATTACCGATGACTTTATTTGTGATCTTCAATTTCATACTCCTTTACATAACGAATATACAGATATTTTTTGCTTTGTATGGGTAATAAAAGGAGATAGAATATATATATCATATCATGATGCAGAATATATTCATAATATTGAGGTCTATCAAATTAATAATCAAGAGGCAACATTGATAGATCATATACAAACTGACCTTTATATGGTTCTTACAATGAGTGTTTCGAACAACCATATCTTTCTAGGAACCATTAATCCTAATATAGTATATGTATATGATATTTTAGAAGATAGCTTAAATTTTAATTTATCTTTTGAGGGTAGAATACCTTATGTTGGGTCATCCATAACAAACCCCGCGTATTTTCTTACTTTTGATAATCGTGATGTTGTTTTACGAGATGCTAATAATGTAAATGATATATTATTTACGGGAACCAGTAATGTATCAAATGCAGTGCCATGGTATATTAGCGAGAATTATGTTATGTTAAGCACAGATTCAATAAGAAGATTCTATGAGATAGATTTACACATAAATACAATAAATCAAATCTTTACTTTGCCTGCTGAAGAAACGATGAGCATAAATAACGAAATTATTACATTTTCTACTCGTTCAAACGATTTGACATCATACTATACATTATATAACAACCAATTAATAAATATCGGGGAGATGCGTCATCCAAGGGATACTGTGCTAACTCATTTTTACCCTGAAAATAATAAAATGGTTATTCAAGCAGGTTCAGGGGTATGGGTTTACGATTTTGACTATACAGTGCCAGATATAGATAAAGACACTCCGGTACTAACTACAGATTTATTCAACTGTTACCCAAATCCATTTAATCCTACAACTAATATTTCTTTTTCAATATCAAAAGAAAGTAATGTATGTATTGATGTATTTAATATCAAAGGGCAAAAAGTAAAATCATTGCTAAACGAGGTAGTGAAAGCAGGAAAGCATACAATTGTTTGGGATGGAAAGGATAACAAGGATCAAAGTGTAAGTTCGGGTATTTACTTATATAAAATGACCACAGGTGATTTTTCATCAGTGAAAAAAATGGTGTTGATGAAGTAAATTAGAAATATGGTGTCCTGGGGACGGATACTATCTGAGGGGTAATAAATCTCTGGGGTTTTGGGCTATACCTTTTAGTCTGTATTCAAAGTGGAGGTGATAAGCTGTGGTGTTTCCGGTGTTACCGATAGTGGCTATTCGTTGACGCTGAACCACTGTGTCTCCGATTTTGACTAGATTTGAGCCATTGTGTCCATAGACTGTCATCACAGAGTTTTCGTGCTCTATGATGATGACATTGCCATAACCTCGCTGCACACCAGAAAAGGCGACTGTGCCGGGTAGCACTGAAAATACGGGGTCGCCAGCATTTCCTGCAAAATCTATCCCTTTGTGCATGCTTTTTCCTCTCATCCCAAATTCAGAGGTGACCTTGACATTGTTTACCGGTAACACAGCAGTGGGCGTTCTGGTGATGAGGGTAGGCTGGCTTTGATGTGTAGGAGCTATGGCGTTGTGTATTTCTAATACTTGTCCAGTTTTTAGGTTTGAGCTGCTTAGGTTGTTCCAGCTGCGGATATCATCTATCGAGACAGCGTATTGCAAGGCTATACGATACAAATTCTCTCCCTGCAGCACTTTATGCCTTATGATAGTATCGTCAGCTGATAGGGTCTCTGGTTGTAATGCAAGCTTTTGTCCAGGCTTTATCAGTAGGTTTGTCAGCTGGTTATACTCTATCAGATCGATAAGGTTGAGGTCATATTTTCTGGCTATCGCAGATAAGGTTTCACCTCTGTAGACTATGTGGAACTTTGTGTTTTCGGGGGTAATCGAGACAGTTTGATTCAATTTGCTATCTGGTTTGTCATGTCCCACTATCAGCTTTTGATTTACCTTTATACTGCTAGTTTTTAGGCTATTCCAGCTGATGATTTGGGCAGGAGAAGTGTTATTTCTTCGAGCAATAGATGACAGAGTGTCGCCTGCCCGAACTGTGTAAAGTATGGGGGTAAAGCCGGTGTTTTTTTTGATGATTATTTTTTGTCCGATTTTTATATCGTCAGAGTTTAGTTTATTTGCTTCTCGAAGCTCTGCCACACTTATGTCGAATTTTTTGGCTATTTTGCTTAGGCTGTCACCTCTCTGGACAGTGTATATCTCGTCAGCTATGGTGTCTATACACCAAAGCATAAGCAGTAACACACAGCAAAATAAAGCTTTTTTCAAAAAATTACCCCCAATAGAAAAATTATAAATTATAAATTATAAATATGGTGTCCTTCGGACAGATATAAATTTTTAACCACCCCGTCAGACTAGCGCCTGCCACCCCTCTCCACAGGAGCGGGGAAAAGGTGGTGTCCTTCGGACAGATATAATTTTTTAACCACCCTGGTATTTATCCGCAGGCTCTTAAATGCCACCCCCTACATCCGTTCGACTACGCTCAGGATGACAGGAGGGGAATTTAAACCCGCCCGCAACCACCTTATATGGAGAGCGAGGACGCTCTCCTCTACTAGTATCAAAAAAAGCCGAACTAAGTCGGCTTTTTTCTATATTTTATCAGCCGATTATTTCAGCATGATCATTCTTTTGATAGCTGTAAATGATTCTGTGTCTATCTTGTAGAAGTATAGACCGCTAGAAACAGTTTGATTATTGCTATCTAGACCATTCCAAGTTACATTGTGCTGACCTGCCTTAAAAGGTTCGTTGACAATTGTTTTCACCAGTTGTCCCTTTATATTGAATATAGATAGTTTTACATTCTCATTTTTTGAGATAGTAAATTCGATATTCGTGGTAGGGTTAAATGGATTAGGATAGTTTTGTGATAGATTATTCACATATACTGGGTCGATGATTTCTATATCAGGAGTAGTAGGGTCGTTATAAGAAGCAGTGTTCCCGTTATTTGCTCGGAAACTATTCCAGAATCTATTTTGGATGAATCTTTTTGTGTCTATTGCATAAACAGCTTCTGGATCTACTAATATGACCACCCCATTATAATTGTGAAAACGTCCTACCCAGGGAGATGTTTTGATAGCATAATTACTTATTTTCAGAGGATATCCAGGGATATACTGTCCGTTTGGACGGACTATATGTAATCTTCCATTTGAATCACCAAAAATTATATGCTTTTGGTTTTCATTTGTGAGATTTGCGAACACAGGTGGTGATTCGAGAGTAGCACCGATGTTCTTCGGGAATCCAGCAACATCACTGAAGTCTGTATTCTTCACATAAAGCTTACTGCTATTGTCTATGAATACGAATTTTTGATTGCCATCATTGAACAAGTCAACTATTGCTATATCAGAATTTATCTTAGAAGGAATGGTAGTTTGTCGCAATACAGAACCATCAGAATTATAGATAATGATAGGGCAGTTCGTCGCCGACAAGCCAGGAACCACTATTTGTAAACCGGTTGTGCCTGATATGCGGGCGAGAGTCGGTCCCACATTGGATGTCCCAGCTACAGGAAAACCTGGTAGATTTTCTCGGGTCATAGGGTTCAGCACATTTAGAGCAGCTTGTGGACCAGAAGTATTTACCACTATGTTTTTGATATTATCCCCAGTGACATCACCCACTGCTAAATGGGTGCTTATCTGCCCAGTCAACACGATAGGATAGTTTGCCCATTCTGGTAAATTGTTGCCTTGTAGGTTGAGCACCCAAATTCTGCTGTTTAGGGTAGTGACTATGATCTCATTTTGACCATCGTTGTTTAAATCTGCTATCACAGGAGCTGTCCTGACAGAAGATCCTAATTCTTTTTCTGCCACTACTTGACCCAAGTGATTTATCACTTTTACAGTTCCAGAAGAGGTGCCAACTACTATTTGTTGTTGATTTGTTGGTCCTGTAAGGTGTCCGATAGCTATCCCACATAGAGTATTGTCTCCTATCGCCATAGGGAAACCTTCGTTATATTGTTTTTGGGTGTTTACTACGTGCAATTGTCCATTGTATGTAGTGATAAACCTGTTTCCTGTTCCATCTAAATCAGCCACTTTAGGAGCAGAGACTGTTTGTCCGTTTAGTACTAATGGCCAGTTTGGCATATTTGCAGATAAGTTCACAGTAAAAGGTATTTCTATCGAATAAGGGTATAGATTAGTTGCTTCTTGATTACTTGATAAATGCAATTTACAAGGAATACTAAGTGTGTTTACAGACATATTAGTTCTCATGACAGCATGATCTGTAGAAAAAGCATAACTACCTGTAGCTATATTGTTGTAAGCTAAGTTTCTTTGAGAAAATGAAACTCCTTCCTGTTCTGTGGTGATATAAGCTGATATACCGGTTGCGTTTA
>WRIO01000126.1 GCA_009782695.1 Candidatus Cloacimonadota bacterium | reverse complement strand
TCAATCTGATTTTTGGATCAGCTTAAAAGATTTTCAAGTATTCACGAGTATAAACCCAATCGGAAAACAATTCAATAGAATGATTTGGAAATATAATATCGGTGTTGCTTTACAGTTTTAACAAAAAATAGGAGGATTTATGTTATTTAAAATAGGTTTCTGTCAATTTAAACCAGCTCTTTTGGAAAAGGAAAAGAACATAGCTAAAATGTGCAGTTTAGTAGATGAAATACAAGCTGACTTGATAGTGTTTCCTGAGCTTTGCACATCCGGTTATGTCTTTTGTGAAAAAAGCGAAGTTCAAGAATTTGCAGATGACTTCGAGTCCAGCAAGACTACCCGCTTGTTTACAGAATTATCACAAAAAAACAACACAGCTTATGTGATAGGTTTTCCAGAAAAACACGATAGGAAGCTATATAATAGCTCTATGCTAATAAATCCAGATGGCACAAAGCATTTGTATAGAAAAATTCACCTATTCAATGAGGAAAAACAATGGTTTGCACCCGGCGATTTAGGCTTCAATGTCCACCAAACAAAGTATGGGGTCCTTGTAGGTCAAATGATCTGTTTCGACTGGATATTTCCAGAAGCTGCTCGCACTTTAATGCTAAAAGGTGCTCAAATCATAGCTCACCCTGCGAACCTTGTCTTGCCATGGTGCCAAAAAGCGATGATTACAAGGTCACTAGAAAACAGAGTTTATACTATCACTTGCAATAGGACAGGGACAGAAGTGAACCAAGATAAAGAATTTTACTTTACTGGTATGAGCCAGGTGGTAAGCCCTCTCGGCGAGGTTCTATGCGATGCAGATAAAATAGAGGAACGAGTCGTTGTATTTGAAATCGACATAGAATCGGCGGATGATAAGCAAATCACTAAGTATAATAACATTTTGGAAGACAGAATACCGGAATTTTACAAATATTAATATTCATGACTGCATTATAAAAAATCATTTTATTTTATAGACGAAAACAAATCTGCTAAAGTATTATTTTTAAAAATTTACTTTATAGCTGTCAAGCTTTGTAACATTTGCTAAACAAATACTATATAAAAACTGACAAACAGGGAGCTTGGGGATATGTGATAGATACTCCCAAGTAGGTGGTATGTTTTCTGCTTTAACATAGTATAAAACAATGAGTTGTGAAAATCATCGAATTTTACGCTATTAAGTAGTTGTGACTATTTTTTTTTGGTTTAGTGTAACACTTTTTTAGTAATTGTAACTGCTAGTTTATGATTTGATAGAAAACAAACCTTGACAAAAAAGCAGGTTTTTGAAAGGTCGATTTTACTAAAAAAAATGGAACACGTAGGGAAAAGAAGGAATACAAGGTAAAAATGATAGTTCATATCGATACTGACACAAAATGGAGAGGTGGGCAGCAGCAAGCTTTTTATCTACATCAGCGATTGACCATCAAGGGAAATCAATCTCTGATGATATGTAAAAAAGACTCTATTCTACACCAAAAGTGTATCGAAAATAAATTACCCTGCCATTGTTTACCCCTAATGTCTGAGCTAGATGTTTTCTCAGCTTTTTGCATAAGTAGGATAGCCCAAAAGCATAAGGCAGCTATACTGCAACTTCATGATGCTCATGCTGTTACTATCGGTATTCTGGCAAAATACTTTTTCAGAAATGTAAAACTAATAGCGATGAGAAGGGTTGACTTTCCTATCAAAAAGAGAAGCTTGGTAAAATATAATCATAGATTTTTGGAAAAAGTCATCTGCATCTCTAATAATATATATAATATAGCGCTAGGGTGCGGTATAGACAAAGAAAAACTAGCAATAATTCATAGCGGAGTTGACACAAGTAAAAAGATTATATCTGACAAATCAAAAATCCAAAAAGAATATAATATACCTTCGCAAAACATGATAATAGGTACTATCGCAGCTATAGTCGGACATAAAGACTACCCCACCCTTTTGAAAGCAGCAAAGATTGTGATAGAAAATGAACCGAATGTAACTTTTATAGCTTGTGGAGATGGTCCATTAAAAAATGCTATGCTATCACTACATCAAGAATTGAATTTAAATGAAGCCTTTATTTTCGCCTCTTTTCAAAAGGACATAGACAAATATTTAGGAGCTTTTGATATTTTTGTTCTATCTTCTAAAATGGAGGGGCTTGGCACAGCTGTTTTAGACGCCATGGTGGCAAAAAAACCCATCGTAGCGTGTAGTAGTGGCGGCATCCCAGAAATGATATCCGACAATATAAACGGACTGCTGGCAGAAAGAGAAAACCCAGTAGATTTAGCTACGAAAATACTGTCACTTGTCAGAGACCAAACAGAGCGGCTAAAAATAGGTGAACAGGCTTTTGTCGATGTAGAGAAGTTTTCTATAGAGTCGACTGTCATGAGTTACCAAAACTTATATTTTAAATTAACCAAAACCAATATTTGATAAATTAGCATATGTAAACACAATTTTTTATTTGCTCGGATAAGAAAAAATAAATTTTTCAAAAAGAATCAGTTTAGTTTTCATAAATAAAAAAAATTGCTATTCCAAATTTTGCTTGACAAAAAAAGGTAATAAATATATTTGGTTTCATAAATTTATTAGCTCGAAATTTCGAGTAAAAATAGGAGATAAAAATGATGAAAAACATTTTAACATTTGGATTAGTTTTATTAGTTTTATTTGGCTTTGTAGCATTATATGCTGATATCACTAAACCTATTGCCGAAGGCGAAACAGATCATGCAGCTATCGCAACCGAGTTTGACTTGCAAGGCGTAGATGTAAAAGAAAAAGATTTTGCAAAAGCAGATTATTCCAGAAGACCTGAAATATTTGAAAAATGCTATCGCACTCTTTATGCAGAAGCCGTAAAGAAATTTCCAAACGAAAACGTTGATATCAGAAATATCAATATCGCTAAGAAAAATTATGACAGCAAGTTAAAGAAAACAAACTTCACTTCCAATGCAAGAGTAGTAATTTTACCAGAAGGCACTTTTTCAGAAGCAAAAGCTTTGACAAGACCATGGCTTGAGGAAGAAAAAGAATTTGGTAAAGGCGCTGTAAGTGCTGACTTTGGCTTAACAGGTGAACCATTACACGCAATCGATCTACCATTTAACACAAGAGTATGGGATCAAGCTTACACTGTTTTACTTCAAAATGCCCAAGAGCAACATGGAAACACAGCAGATATCAGAGACATAAAAATCACTGTAAAAGATAAAGAATCTAATAAAACTACATATGGTGCGACTGCGGTCGTCATAGTAAATTAGATTGCAAAATTTCTAACGAGTAAAAAACAGGCGGAAACGCCTGTTTTTTTTATTTTAAAGAATGTTTATTTGTTCTTTAAAAAGCTTATCAATCACTAAAAGAGAGATAATTTTTTCTCTTTTTTTGTCTTTGAACTGATTCACAAAAGCGTTTGCATTCTTGATAATCTGCTCTGCTTCTTTTGGGTTTTTGATGTAATAGTTTAGTTTATCAATAAGATCAGAATAGTCTTTCTTTATTTCAATATAATGAAAGTCAGGTATCAGTCTACCTTCCATAAACCATGACTCATTTGTCGGCTTTGGCATCACAGCTATACAATTTGAGGACATTACCCATTTTAAACAAGTAGCTACATCATTACCCTCTAATGCTAAAACAAATTTATACTTTAAATGCTCTTTGATGCTAATTTTCGGTGCAACCCACCCGGTAGGAATAGTATCACTACTTTTATAACATCGGCATAGACACAACGGGTTATCGAAAAATTTGCGCATAAAATCAATTCTGTGTGGCAGGATAGTCAGAGCTGAATAAAAAATAAGTTTATCTTGTTTTTTTATAAATGGGATAGTGTCTTTTATGAAGTAAAAGTGCCTATATTTATTTAAATTTAATATCACAGAGTTGGAGTTGTCAATATGAATCGGTCGTGCCTTTACTATTGTGGGAACTAAAAGGGTTTTATTTACATCACCAAAGAGGTATCGAAATTTCAAAGCCGGGCAAAAATATCTAATATACTCATAGCAGTCACAAAAATAAGTCGAGAACCACTTTTTTGATTGCCAACGGAAGTCTTTTATGGTTGTAGTCTCTTCATCAGTGCTATCATCATACCCCGCAGAAGCCATTTTATTGTAGTATGAGACCCTTTCTAATATATAATCATAGTCAGCTCTTTTGGTTGCTTTTTGCAAGATATTGTGCAGTTTCTTTCTACACAAAGAGCCAGGGTATAAAAACTGGCAAACTGCTTTAAAATAATAAAATAATTTTGTTCTCATATATCCTCGTAAATTTCACTAATTAATATAGCAAAATTATTATATATATCATTTTTGTCAAGTGATTTTCAGGCTATTTTGTGCTTGACAGAATATCCCTTGATAAAAAATTTGGTTTTTGATATGAATAGAGTCAAAAAAATCTTGTTGTATGTCGTCAGATACCCAGGATATCTGTCTTTTGGGTTTGCTTCTATGTTATTATACGCAGCTTTTAGTGGCGTGAGTATCACATTAGCTATACCATTGTTTGACGATGTATTTGTTAGAAACAAAGAAATAGACCAGATCTACACCACCACTTCTACTTTTTTTAAGGAGATATCAGAAACAGTAAGTGCTTTGATTA
>WRIO01000125.1 GCA_009782695.1 Candidatus Cloacimonadota bacterium | reverse complement strand
GATCTTTCGTAAACTTATCTATCATTTATATCGCAACTATAAGATATGAATTAAACAGAAGTGATGAAGCTTTTGAGATGCTTCGAACTTTTATTATGGACAACGAGAAGAAAGATGACCATCCAAAAGCATTGATAAAGCTCGCAGATTTGTATTTAAAAGATGGTAATGTCCCACAAGCCTTGACCTTTTTGTCTTTGCTCGTAGATAAGTATCCCAAAAGCCCCGAAGCCACAGAAGCTTACCTTAAAACAGGTAAAACATATTTCGAAAATGGAAATTATTCGCGTTCGATAGAAGTTTTACAACATAACAATAACAAAAAACATTCAAGGAGTTTGCAACATGATGCTATGTATTACATAGCTTACAACTATTATTATTTAAAAGATTATCAGAAAGCTTATCAAACCGTTAAAACACTTGAAAAAAAGGAACTAAGAGCTGATAAAATTACTGATCTAAAAATATTGCACGCACGTATACTTTCTGAAATGGGAAATATCAAAGATGCTGTCACGACTCTAGAAAAAGTAATAGCAGATAACCCTCGTACCAATATGGCTGCGGAAGCGGCTTTCTATATGGGTGAAATACAGTTTCACAAGCTTCTAGATTATGAAGCTGCTATCGAAAGTTACGCTACAGTATCGAGAGAAAGTGCTCGTTCTGACTATACTTCTAAAGCTAGCGCCAAAAGTGCAGTTGCTTCCCAAATATTGCAGTATTATAATGATAGAAACACGATGTCGAGCTATCAATTGATTACTCAACAGTATAGGCTAGCCGAGTATTACCTTTATGAACTAAGCTTGCCCGATTCTGCCTTATATATTTATGAAAATATACCTTTTCAAGTGGAAATAATATCAGCCCGAATAGACTCTTTACAAGCACAAATAGACCATTATTACTTGAATCGTTTTGAAATAGAGTCACCAGCTAAAGAAAATCTTGATATATCATCTGACTCATTGTATGTAGAAGATGATGTCCCTCTAGAAGAAACTGTTTTTGACGTAGATGCCATATTTGCTGAGGTTGCCGCTCTAGAGTTAGATTTAGAAAATTACTACAGAGAATTGATACCACAGTCTTATCTCATGTGTATGGTTGTCAATCGGCAATTTTTGGGAAATGAACCTCAAGTGCAGTTTTATTATGAAAAATTGCTTGAAGAGTATAGAGGAAGCAAATTTGCAGAAGCTGCTCGAGAGTTTTTGATAGGAGAAAAGGTCACATTCCTTACTGATGTGGAAAAGCATCAGCTCAATGAATACGAAGAGGCTATGACATATTTCTTAGAAGGTGAAGATGTATATCAAGAAAAAATATTCTATATAATATCTGTCCTAGAACCTCTTGTCGATTCGAGCATCAGTGATCTTGCAACACAGTCTTTATATACTCTTGGATATATTTACTATTTTGACTTATGTGACACTTTATATTCAAAGTCTTATTTCGACACACTTTTAGTCAGATCCCCTGATAGTGAATATGCTGCCCATACTAGGAGATTTTACAAAAATGGGTATTACATAAATCTTGAGCGTTCGCCATTCTTGATCGAAGAAGAGATAAGGGTAGCAGCGGAAGAACAAGAAAGACAAAACAGACTTTCAGCAGTAGAAGATGAAATAGATGATCGTGCTAATGACAGTTTCTCAGAACACATAGAAGAAAGTATATTTTTTGAAGAAAGTGAGGTTGATGGATATGTAGACGAAAGCCTTTATGAATACATTTATCATGACCCAGATGTAGAATCAGGCTGTGAAAATGGGTTAATTGATGAAAATTCAAACTTTTTATTAGACAGCTCAAATACTGAGAAAGAGAAACTGGATGAAATTTTGATAAACATAGATCAAAACTTGAGGATAGGCCTCGAGTAAAGTAGGATTGTTTACTTTACGGAATAGAGAGTTATATGAACCCGAATGGCTCATTTTTCCCAAAACTATCTTTTACACTAAAATTTTTTTACATCATTCTGGGGATATTAGTAGTTTTATATTGTAAAAAACATAGTATAGCAGTGTTGTTAGTATTGAACCTTATTTTCTTAGGACTTGATAGGTTTATGATAAAAAGGCTAATCTTACTTTTTAATGTCGTTTCGACTTTTATAGTGTTAGTTTTAATCGTCTGCTTTATCATAAATATATTATTCGATACACAAATCGAGTATCTATTCAAGTTTCTTTTTTTATTACAAATTTCTCTTTTTAGTTATGAAACATTTTTATTTAAGAACTATTTGAGCAAAACTCCAAAAATTATTTTTTTCAATTTTGAAAACCTATTCCTTTTTTACCTGACCACATCTTTTGTTCTAGCACTGTCTATATAAGTCATGAAACGATTCGCAATCTTGATTAGCTATGATGGAAGTAAGTTCTACGGTTGGCAAGTGCAAATAAAAAGCCCTACTGTAGAAGATTGCTTGGAAAAAGCTTTATATAGAATAGCAAAAGTCAATATAAAAGTGACTGGTGCAGGCCGAACAGATTCAGGAGTGCATGCGAAGGGGCAAGTGGCTCACTTTGACTTCCCTGTAAATATGACTCCATCACAGCTGTTGTTGGCGATAAATTCTTTAGTGCAACCGTTTATAAAGGTTTTAGATTTGGTAGAAGTGTCGTCGGATTTCCATTCACGTTTTGATGCTACACTCCGCTCATATAAATATATCATCACACTCGATAAGACACCCTTTAATTATCATTATAAAACAGCTTTCCCTAGATATAATATTGATTTGAAAAGGATGAAGGCATGTGTTCCATTTTTTTTAGGTGAACATAAATTTACTTCTTTCGCAAAGCCAAACCCAGAAATTACAAACCACATTTGCGATGTTAAATCATTTACTATCAATCAAATAGATATTGATATCGTGTTAGAAATAACTGCAAATAGATTTTTACATCACATGGTTCGGAGAATAGTTGGTGCATTGGTTTCAGTGTCCCACAAATATTTAAATCCGGATATTATAAAGACTTGGATCGATTTAAACAAGCACGAACAGAAAAATTACTTCACTGCCCCTCCAAATGGTTTGTACTTAATAGAGGTAAGCTACCCAAAAGAAAAGTTGGACTTTACTTGCAAATAAACAAGGAGATGTGGTGTAATAATCACTTACAGGTTATTGATTAATGATATTTTGGATCATCTGTTATTCTCGCTCTTTTGGTGAGGGGGAGCTAGAGTAGAGAAGGTGTATGTATTAATAACTTCGTATTTTTTACTTCAACTCTATAAAATTTTCCACCAGCTCTATTACTACAGGGTTTTCCACATATTTGCGAGAATTCTCGATATCGGGATATAATATTCTATCTTTTTCAAGCTTGGGTACTATTTTTCTATAATTATTGAGAATCGTCTGTAATACCTCAGAGGTCTCACACTCTCTCATTTGAAGTGCTTGGCAGGCAGTCATCAATTCTATACCCAAAACATTTGCAGTATTAGTGGTAATATTACGGGCTTTGATGGCACCTATTGTTCCCATACTGACATGATCTTCTTGGTTACCAGAAGTCGGGATGCTATCCACAGAAGATGGGTGAGATAGTACTTTGTTTTCAGAGACTAAAGCGGCAGCTGTAAATTGTGCTATCATCAGCCCAGAATCCACACCTGGTCGAGCTGCAAGGAAAGGATTTAAGCCTCTGTTTAAAGCTGGATTAAGCATCTGTTCGATTCTTCGTTCGGAAATATTTGCTAGTTCAGACACGCAGATACCCATTAGGTCGCACGCAAAAGCTATGGGTTCGCCGTGGAAATTACCTCCTGATATCACTTGATCTTCTTCGGGAAAAATTAGAGGGTTATCAGTAGCAGAATTTATCTCTATGCTTAGCACTTGACGAATATGTTTCAAGCTTTGACGGGTTGCTCCATTAACTTGGGGTGTGCATCGTAGACTGTATGCATCTTGCACATTACTACATTTAGTATGAGATTCTCGCAACGGGCTATCTTTCAAAAGGTTTCGTAGATTCGCAGCAGAATGCAGTTGCCCAAGATGTGGTCGTAAGCCGTGGATTAATTCATGGAAGGCATTTGGTGTCCCAAGTAGAGCATCGACTGTCATAGCAGCTGTGACATCTGCTATCTTGCACAAATGCTCTGCTCGTAATAGGGTTAAGCAAGCTACACCAGTCATAACCTGTGTGCCATTATTTAATGCAAGACCTTCTTTAGCTCCAAGCTTTACAGGTTTTAGACCTGCTCTGTGAAGGGCTTCGGCACCTGGAAGTATTTCGCCTTTATATTCAGCTTCTCCATATCCAATTAACACAAGAGCCAAGTGAGACAATGGTGCTAAATCACCACTTGCCCCGAGAGAACCTTTTTCAGGTATACGGGCATGGACACCTGAATTTAACATATCTATAAGTGTTTGCAAAGTAGAAAGCTTTATACCTGAATGTCCCTTTGCTAGAACATTTATGCGTAATAAATGGACAGCTCTGGTTTCTGATATAGAAAGGCAATCACCCACACCCACTGCATGGCTGAGTATTAAATTCTCTTGTAGCTCGTCAATCTGGTCTATCGGAATAGTAATATTGGCAAATTTGCCAAACCCTGTGGTTAAGCCATATACCACTTGTTTTTCGTCTATAACCCTGTCCACATATTCTCTGCACTTATTTATCTTCTTTATCGAGGCTTCAGTAAGTGCAACCTGTTTA
>WRIO01000124.1 GCA_009782695.1 Candidatus Cloacimonadota bacterium | reverse complement strand
CCTACTTTTAAAAATCCAGCTCCCAATACCTTTAGTCCAGAACCTACTCCAAGAAACCCTGCTTTCAATAATGCTGTTATTTTAAGCGAACCAAGAAAGGTTGTATTTGTGGCTACCATTACAGCATTAGCACCGCCAGCTGCTGTTTTTAATGTCAAGAACGCTTTCCCCAATGCAAATGTAGATTGAACAAATCTTAAAACGTTTACTGCTATCAATACAGTCTTAAATGCACCTAATACAGCGACAACAGTTGTCAGATTATTAAAAAGAAAATCTAATACACTGCCAAGACGTTTAACCCATTTCCAAGCTTTTTCTAAGTATTCTGTTATCATAGGTAAATATGATACAAATTTCTCGAACACCTCCGCCACTTTTACCTGTATCAGCTCTCTATTTGCCACTATAAAGTCAGATAGCTTTTTCATTAAGTCTGCAAAGAAAGGTATCACAGCATTGCCGATAATGTTTTTTAGCCCTGTAAAAGCTCCTTGTAGCTCTGTTAGGTTGTCTCTGAACCTTGTCGCCTGCTTTCCTGCCTCTTCATCAAACACAAGCCCTAATCTATGTGCATCCTGCCGTAGCTGATTTATAGCTCCGCTACCTTGCTCCAAAAGTGGCACCATACCAGCACCACTCTTACCGAATAATTTTATTGCAAGGTTAGTTTTACCCACGCCATCGGGCATTTTAGCAAACTTATCAGACAGCTCAAGCATCATTACATCGGCAGTTTTCAGTTTACCTGCCGAGTCCTTTACGCTTATGCCCATCTTTTGAAAATACAGCTGTAATTCCTTGTTTCCTGATGCAGTCTGACCGATAGTCTTATTCAATATTTTCATATTGTTTCCGAACTCATCTGCCGACAGTCCGCTTAGGTTCGCCGCATAAGACAAGCTACTATATGCTTCCGCAGTTATGCCGAGTTTTTTAGAGGTTTTGATAGCATCATCGCCAGCTTTAGCAGTGCTATTTGCCACAGCAAACATAGCCGTGGTTGCAGCAGCTCCGAGCAATCCAATAGTCTTTATCGGAGTAAGGATAGACTTTGTGAGGTTTCCCCAGGACTTGCTCATATCAGCTGTAGCAGTTTTCATACCTGCTTGAGCTTTTCGTATTTCAGCATTTAATTTTTTTAGGTTGGCGGCGTCCTGGCTCTTTTTTTGGAGCTTGTCAAATTCCTTTGAAGCTTCGCCCGTAGCCTTCTTAAAAGATGCTTGTAGTTCGCCACCTACATTAAACATTACTGAAAAAAGTTTCTTATTATCAGCCATCAAATCCTCTTATTGCTTATTTGCCTTATTTTCCTCTGCTATTCGCTTGTTTACTGTGTCTATCCACTCATTTAATTCTATCAGTGGCAACTCCAAAAAGAAGCCCACAGGAGTATATGTGTTTCGTGCTAACCAAACACATATCTCCCTTAAAGAGCTATACCCTCTGAAGCCGCACCTAACAAAAAAACTTGTGCCCTTACTGTCAATGCTGTCCAATCTGCACTGTATAGCTCCATTATCACATTGACAGGTGTATTTGTCGCTAATGACACTACTAATTCTTGATAGCTTTTGGACAGCTCATAAAAAGGGGCGTCTTGGGAAACTAACCCTCC
This sequence comes from Candidatus Cloacimonadota bacterium, assembly GCA_009782695.1. Lineage (GTDB taxonomy): Bacteria > Cloacimonadota > Cloacimonadia > Cloacimonadales > WRIO01 > WRIO01. The sequence goes on along the minus strand of WRIO01000124.1, from coordinate 3,099 downwards.
ACGCCTTGACATTGCTTTTAGCTGACTTCCTTTTATGCTATCAAAATCTACTGTGAGTTCTGTATAGTCCGTCCCTGCTATATTTATCGGCTTTTTTAATTTGTATTTCTTTATCTCTGATAAATCGATTGACATTAACTGTTCTGTGACATCGACTGCGTTTGTTTCCTCGCTCATAAGCCTAAATTACTCCTAACGCTTGCCAACAAATCTTGTCCGTGTGCCTTGAATATCATATTATACGGGTCTATCTCGCAAAATTCGACATTGTTTACAAACCAACGCATATAAGACACTTGAAAGTCCATCTCGACATTTTGTAATTCTTGCTGTGCTAATTGCCCTAAATTAAAGCCAACTGGACAAGCACGCAGTATCACTTTTTGCTGTTTTGGTGCAAACTCGCCTGATGTAGTGTCAAAAGTCTGATTACTGCTCCACAGCTCTAAATGATGATACTGCTGTGGAAGTAATTGTCTGATGCCCTCGCTGTCATCGGCTATACGCCAGGTGAACTTTGCAGTCATATTTTGGATATGACCCATTACAGGCACATCTAATGAGCCACTGATACCAGCTCCTTTGATTTCCTGCGTGATAAATTGTATATTCGGTAACTCTGCTGTTACTGTTCCCAGTAGCCGTGTCCCGTCTAAATACACCTCAAAACTATTGATTAATTGTGGTATGTTATTTGCCATTTATCTCTCCTTTTTTTATCGTAGGGAAGGGTTACCTAACCCTTCCGCCATATCAGTCCGAAGGACACCTCTTTTTTCCCCGCTCCTGTGGAGAGGGGTGTCAGGCTTGCCTGACGGGGTGTGGGATGTCTCCATCCGTCCGAAGGACACCTCATTTCTAATTTCCTACCCAAACAGTGTTTCCAAATAACTTGGGTCAAATTCCAGCAGGAAGTTTATCTCCTCTGCTGGTGCAACCAAACCTAAAAAGACATGGAAAACAACCTTGCCATCCATTAAATCTGTTAACGGATTTTCCTCCTGATTAAACTCTATTCGCCCACCTGTGATAGCACCAGCAGACTGGAAGGAATTTAAGCTCATTTGCTCGCTATTCTTTATCGTTTCAAGTAGCCTTCTATTTATCGGGAAATCTACCTTCTGAAACCATGTCAGCACTAATCTATTGCCATACCAAGTCATCATTCGGCGATTTGAGATAAACACATCTTTTGGGTCAGTAGCACCAGGATAAGTCGCTGTCCGATTGCCCCAAAGCACCCAGCCATTTGTGAAATTCAAAGCTGTTGTGATGCCATTACTATTTAGATAATTTGCTTTTGCCAGGTCAAGCCACAGCTCCTCAGAGCCGACCATTGCACCAGAGCATTGCAAATTCTTATTTGAAGGGCTGGCAAAAGGTATATCACCATTATTGCTATCCACCACAGATAGCATACACGAGGCTTGGTCAGCCATACTCAGAGTGCTATCTCCAAATTTCAGCCGAGGCCAGCATAGATATAGGTTCGCATCAACTAAATTGTTGTCATTTTTATACTGTGGCACACTGCTATAAAGAGTCACTTCGCTGTCTGATATATCTGCCACCACAATTGCATTAAATACGCTGTTTATATTCCTGCTCTTTGCAGTAGCAACCATAGTCACCACTGGGTCTGCTGTGGTGCAACGAATTACCTGTGGCACCATTCGGAAGCGTGGAAAAGCTAAATTTATCAGCTCTAAACCAGTAGATTTGCCTGTCACTATGTCATAGCCACCTATATAGTCGTCTGCTGTGATTTTTGATAGGTCTGCGAAGGTGTAATTCGCTGTTATGACATCGCTACTTGTTATCGCTGTGGCAAGCTGACTACCAGCTATCACAGTTACTACGCCCGTAACAGGATTAAATGTAAAGTCAACATCCTGCTCATAAGGTATAGAGTTCTTTTCTAATGATAGCTGACCTATAATATCTGTGTTTTGCAGTGTGTATTCCATTCCATCCCAAGCTGTCACTTCGCCTGTTATGGTTGTTTTGTGAATATCAGGGTCAAATATATTCACCAATATAGCAGGCGACACATTAAACAAAGTGAACCTGTTAAACACAAATCCACTTAGTCCCCATTTCTCTTTATTATCCTTCGCTCCGTCTATGCCTAATTGCTCGCTTGCCTCTGCATTTGAGAATATCAGCGACATTCCTCCAGGCTTCACGACTGCTTGCTGTTCTGCTGATAGCCTGTGAATAGGTGCTGGACCCACCACAAATGGCAATGACGCATTTATCCTTGCAGGCGGTATCAAATTAGTAGGAACTTCTGATGTCCTTACTCCGTGAAAAAAAGCCATTATCCCCTCCTTACTTTTCTATACTTTTTTGATAATTCCTTCCTGGTCTGCGAAAATGCTGACTCACTTTGTGACATTTGCCGTAATACAGCACCTGCTTCTGATATAGGAACGAACATTTTTTTGAAGTCAGAATCAGCTTTACAGCGTTCAATGACTTCTTTTGGCAGACCATTTGAATATATCCTGCCATAATCTATGTGGAAAATAATGCTACCCACATTATCTCTTTCCACGATAGGAACTCCCATATAGATAACCTTCTCTTTTCTTGTTTTAATAGGTTTGTTTTCCATTGGCAGTTCTTTTTTCTCTTTTTTCTCTGTCTTATCTGACATTTTTTACCTCTCTATCGTATCTGTAATTCCCGGTATAGGGTTCCTTTGCATCGCAGCTGTCCGAAAAAAGGCGGTTATTGCACATCCATAAAACGGTCTATTTAATAGCCCTGCTTCATACACGCCAATCGCCTTTTCTAATCCTATTGTGGTCTTTATCGGGTCTATGATATACCAAAAATTTTGGTCATAGTAATCACTACTGAACAAAACAATCTGCACTCTGTCCATCATATTCAATATATCAGGGTAAGCGTGCGACACATCAAATGTTGCTTCGGTATCGTGGGCATACACACCACAAAAAAAGCTGATTTCAGCCTCTTTTACTCTTGCACCACCTTCGATGATTTTTATCTCGTCTCCGATATATCTGACGATGATACAAGGAGCGTTGCCATCCTCATTTTTTGGCGGTATTTGACCTACCCAAACAGAAG